>JBHLOF010000058.1:0-26738 GCA_048940805.1 Promethearchaeota archaeon | reverse complement strand
AGGTCCCTGTGGTAATGGATGGCCGTTGGAAGAAATGAAGGGAAAGAATATTGTAGTTATCGGTGGTGGATTTGCATATTCAACCTTAAGATCCCTCATTATCTATTTACTTGATGATAGATACCGAAAAGATTACGGCGAAATTACTACGATCTATGGAAATAGAGATTCAGGAGAAGTTTTATACAAGGATCTATTAGCAGAATGGGAAAAACGCGATGATATTAAGGTCGTTTTAACCATTGATCGTGAAGAGGAAGGATGGACTCGTGAAGTTGGTTTTGTTGCCGCAATCGTGAAAAAAGTCGCCCCTAAACCAGATAATGCTGTAGCGATAATCTGTGGACCTCCGATAATGATTCGAACTGCTGTGGCTGAACTCGTAGAACTAGGTTGGAAAGACGAGCAAATTCTCAACAGTCTTGAGATGAGAATGAAGTGTGGTATTGGAAAATGCGGTAGATGTAATATTGGTAACAAGTTTGTCTGTACTGATGGTCCCGTATTTTCACTCGCAGAGCTAAAGAAAATGCCTAATGAGTATTAAAAAATCAATTTTTATTTATCTTATTTTTGCTCTAGTTATATTTTTGAAATAAATTACAGTTAAAACTTTTAAGTTAGAGTTTCTTCTAATTTTTTAATCCAAATATTATAACACATAACTATGTCAATTCCAACTTCAGTAGATTTTGAACTTGCAGAAGACTTAATAGATAAAGGGAAAAAAGAAGAAGCGCTTGAATTTGTCAAAAAATTTGCAAGGAGCGCTATTAGTCTTAATCAGCAAGGAGATGCTGATGAAGCATTAGAAATAGCTTTTAAATGTCAAGACTTGCTTTTGAAAATAGGTAGTGAGAAATATTTAGCTAATAATTACCTTATGATTGGCCGGATCTATCGTGGAAGGCTTAATATAGAACCTGCGTTAAAACTTGCTAATAAAGCTCTTGGAATTCACCAAAGATTAAGAAATCGAAGGGGTATAGCTTCAAGTCTTAATTTATTAGGAAATCTTTATTGGGATCAGAGAGATCATGAACGAGCTCTCAGATTTATAGAACAAAGTTTATCTATTGATGAAATATCCCCTGAAGTAAAATTGGATATTTTAAGTGGATTAGGCGGTGCTTATTTGATTTGGGGGGAACTATCCAAAGCCTTAAATTATTGTGAAGAAGCAATCGAATTCGTAAAAGAGACTAATCTAATTTATTTTTGTCCACACAATTTGTACATAATAGGAGCTATTTATCTAATGATGGGAGATTACGAACGAAGTGAAGTTTTTTTACACAAAAGTTTGACTCTTATTGATAAGCTTAAGTGGAAAACTGTTCAAAAAGGATTAACACTCGTTGTATTAATCTGGTTAGAACTTAGTAGAAATTTTGATGAGGAGGCAAAAAAATATTTAACATTGTTGAAAAATTTTACTGATCAAAGCAAATCCATAGAATTATTACCAGAGATATTTTCAATTGGTAAAGGAATGATCTTACAAAAGAGTAGCAAATTGCGAGATCGAGCTGAGGCTGAAAGATTACTTAAAGAAGTGGTTGATGGTGAGATTTATAATATTCGGTTTGGCAGAGATTATATATATCCTTATGCCTTATATTTTCTGTGTGATTTCCTTGTAGAAGAATTAGGTATATCAAATGATATAGGATTAATTCCCGAAATAAATTCTTATATTTCGAAGTTGGATGATTTAGGGGATGAGCATAACTCATACTTATATCGAACTGAGGCAACATTATTACAAGCGCGACTTGCTTTAATCCAGTTAAACCTCGGTGAGGCCAGAATCTTATTGACTCAAGCTCAGGAGATGGCGGAAACGCATAATCTCCAATATTTTGCGAAAATCATATCAAGTAATCATGATCGTTTACTCGAACAGCAAGATCTCTTAGAAGAGTTAAAGAAAACTAATTCCCCAATTTCAGAAAGAATAAAGTATGCCTCTTTAGATGGAGTTTTATCACGCCTGAAAGAAAAATCTTCAACTGAGTCCTCAGAAATCATTAATGAAACCCCAATATTACTCCTAATAATTAGTAAAGGAGGAATCCTGATATGTTCAAAAACTTACTCTGAAACTTTAAGTGTCGACAGCGACCTCATAAGCAGTTTCTTGTCTGCATTCGAGTCGTTTGGGGATGAATTGTTTGCTGAACGTCTTGATCGTATAAAATATGGTGAAAATACTATAATAATGAAACCATTGGAGAATTTTTCCGTTTGTTACTTATTTAAGGGTCAATCTTATCCTGCTTTACATAAATTAACGAGATTTACCGAAGTTATTACAGAGGACTCTGAAATTTGGCAAATACTATCTAACGCAGTAAAAACAGGTGAAATGCTAGAACTTGATAGAAATCCTAGCCTTAAATCGGTGATCGATGAAATTTTCATCAGTTAAATATAATTCTCTTTTTTAAATATTTTTAAATATTAGGTTAACGTATTTTTAATTTAACACCTTGATGAGATATTCATTTCCAGTATAACTATACTTTGGCCGGATTATGATTCAACAGCAGTTGAATCAGGATTTAACTCAGATTCATAATCCGTGCATCGCATAGGCTTTATATCAGGTGTGCTTTTCCTTGAATATATATTAGACCCGCCTAGCTGAGTTTAACCCAACAAAAATGCTCTCTTTTCAATAAATAATTTTTACTTCATTTTATTTCTCTGACTGCTTTATAGCTCTGATATAAAGCGATATTTGATTTGAATAATCAATTATATTATCCCAACAAAATAGAATTTAAGAAAAAATATAGAATGGAGTTGGAAAAAATGAATGTATATAAGAAAAGTAGATGGTATTGGTTTACCACAATGAAAAAAATAGAGTTCCTTGAAGGTGAAGAATTAATAAGTGTTTTGGAGGAAAGTATAGAAGATATCCGTAATAAAAAATTAGAGAAATGGGGTCTATTTCAAAAAATAATAAAAAAATTGGAATATCTCATCGCAGAAGCAAAATATAAACCAAAACAGAAAAGTAGAGAATATGATGCCTTTTATATTCCTCGTTCTGGTGATGGAAGAGTCGCACTCTTTGGTCTCTCAAATGTAGGGAAAAGTACCCTAATGAATGCAATAACAAATACAGATGTTAAAACTAGTCATTTTCTTCATACTACAAAGACCGCATTGGCAGGAACATGCGAAATCAATAATCTAAAAATTCAAATTATAGATGTACCAGGCTTTTTGGATTTTAAAGAAGAATGGGTAATCAGTAAACAAATTGTTAGAGTTGCTAGAACATGTGACGCGATACTTCTGGTAATTGATTTGTCTATGGATATTGATCGTCAATATAAATTTCTTATGGAACAGCTTGAAAACGCGAAACTTCTAAAATATCAGGAATCTTTATACAAATTTGCTATTATTGCCACTAAGGGTGATCTTCCTGGTACTAAAGAGAATTTCAATGTATTAAAATCTAGGACAAATTGGCCTATTCACCCGATTTCGATAAAAAACAGAGATTCACTTGAAAAACTCAAGGAATATCTTTTCTCAGTTTTAGAATTAATGAGAATTTATACAAAACGACCCCGATGTGAAGTTGATTATACGCAACCTTTTATATGCCCGATAGAAACAACAGTGGGAGAGATTGCTGAAAAAATTCACAAAGATTTCATTAAGTCTTTCCGTTATGCTAGAGTTTGGGGTTCGTCTGTTGAATTCCCCGGTAAACATGTCGGAATAGATCATAAATTAATGAACTCTGATGTTGTGGAAATTATAATACAAAGGTGATCATTTAAAAAAAAGAGGTGAAATAAGTGGATGTAAAAAGAGCAAAAGAATTAATAATGGAATTAAATAATTTGGTGGATCAAATTGAGGAAGAAGAGATAAATGTTTTTAATAAAATGACTGAGAGCCATCAAATTGAAATAAGAATTAAGGTTATGGCAATTCTAAATGAATTAGATATAAGACCTTTAGAAATAACTGATTATCGTTAGATCTAATCAGGATAAAAAGATGAAGCAGAAAATTACTACACTTTTTTTTTTGACTTTCCTCTTTCTATTTTATAGTTTTTAATGATTTTAATTTAATGTTCTTGAATATTTACATATTAAAATGGTTACTCAAGCAGTTTGGGATATCTATCCTATGGTTGCCAACATAGACGCTGCAAAAGTTCCTAAGGGAACATTTACAGGATTAGTGATTGTAAATTAAAGCTCAAATTCAGGTATTAGTTCTTCTTTTTTCTTGAATTCATATGATTCTGCCATATGAGGGATCAAAAGATGAACAGCAATCAGATAAAGTGGGATAAGGGATAATTCTACAAAAATCGAAATTATAAAAGGAAATTGGGGACTGATTAAATCCCATACCATTCCACCTAATATAGGTCCAATAACATTTCCTAAAAATGCAAATAAATCGCCCACTCCAAAAATTTTCCCTCTATGTTCAGTGGAAATCCTGCTATAAAAATTTTGGAAAATCAGTCCAGCAGACATTCCAATTGCTAAATCAAATAACATTATTACTGAGAATACCCATATATTTGTTGCGTTTATTAATAACCATGTGAGTAGAGATCCTAAACTCCAAGTTATTGATATTCCTATTGAAGGTCGGAGTTTATCAATGAAAGATCCTAACCTTGGAGCCAATAAGGTAGCAACCAACCCCATAGGTAAGTATGCCCATAATACTAAATTTACATTACTTTCTATATTTTCAATTACATAAATATTGAGAAATGGTCGGGCAATATTTCCATTTATGCTCGATAAAAAGAGAAGGATTAGTAATAGAATGGTACCAATCACCATTGACCTGGATCTTTTCTTTTCATATAAAATTTCATCTGTATTAATATCAGAATTGTTTTCATTTTCATCAGAAAATTTAATGGATTCATCCACCTTTCGATAAAAGATAATTCCCGCAATGAAATTCGAAATTCCATATACTGGGATGGGAATGTACAGGATAAATGGATTGCTTGTAAAAGTACTTAAAATCATCAAATAAATAAATCCAAAAACACCCCCAATTATTTGTCCGATAGCATTAGTGGCATCTCTTCTCCCATAGGCGTAAGCACGGTGGTTCTTGCTAGTTTTTTCTGCTACAAACATGTTAAATGGTACCCAGAATATCCCCGCACATAAACCAAGAGCTGCGTGTCCGATCATCAAGATATATATATGATTTGCAATAAAAGCCGTGTAGATTATAAAATAGGATATTCCTCTTCCAAATGATCCTGTTAAAACAAGCGAAGTTCTTGATTTGACGTGATCAGAAATAAATCCCGTGACGAATCCGCTAACCATACGTCCTACGACCCATGACACGACAACAATGCTAATTTGGAAAGCTGAGGCGCCCATATTTTCTCTAGCAATAATAGGGATCCAAAAACCAATAAAGAAAAACCCAAGAGAGTTTAACATTATGATCTGTAACATCTGAATGTAGTCGTGAGTAAACCGGCTCTCATCCACCTTAAAAAATTTCATTTTACCTTGATAAAGAAGTTCTATTGATTTGTTTAAATTGTAAATAAAATAAATTGTTTTACATTTGAGGAAACTTACTTTTTTGTAATAGAAAATGAGTTATATTATACAGGAACGCTTTATATTAAATTTCGAAGATATTTCCCGTATTATATAAAGTTTCTTCTAATTCCAGTTGTATCTGGCCCCCAGAAGCTGTTTCTACTGCAAAATTAATCCCTTCTAAAACTCTTTTCATCATGAATTCTTGTGCTCTAAAGCAATCTTCGAGTTGGGTCATACTCTTGTCTGCATAACAAGTGGATATTGCAGGAACAAGAGCAGGGATAAAATCTTGACTTATCATTATTTCTTCAGCATCAATATTGATTTCTTTTCCTATTGTAAAAGGAGTATAGACATCTATTTGAGCAAACATTATTTTGCAAACAAATAAAGATGCTTTAATTTCCTTCATAATGAACTTTATTCTGTTCTTATCATCTAAGAACTTTTTAAATGTTATCGCATTTATAATATCTTCGTTAGTAATAGTGTCTGAAGTATCCATTAATTCACTTACTCTATCTGACATTCTCTTAGAAGATAACATCAATTTAAGATTCATCTTATTCTTTTTATAATAATCTTTATAAAAAGTGGAAAGAAATGTATGCGCTCCTATAATCTCCTGATTTTCTGAAAGAATAAGGTCATAATTATTCTCCTTAAACGTATCCATAAAGTGTTTGATGATTAAAAATTTCAATTTTAATCTATGTAATGCAAAAAATAAACATAATCTGGTCTTAGTATAGGCATCAACATTACCCATTCTAATTTGGTCATGATGATCTCGCTCGTACATCACAATAGGCTTTAATTTACTTACGATGACGTTAATAAAATAGTCAATTATTCTCTCAAGTGGTTCACAATCTATTACTCGAAACTTTTCTATCATAATCTCGCTTGATGGTTGAGCTTGTGGTAATTCTTTGATTTCGTCATAGTTGTAATATTCAAGAAATAAAGATGTCAATGCCTCCATCTCTAAAACCGTTCGACAAGGAATAAAGACCTTGTTTAAGTCATATAAAATATCGCTACTTTCTGGCATTTTCAAATAATATAATAGTTGTCCCTGAAATTAAGTTTTATGCTTGAAATTTTTTACTAAATTAGAAATTTTATGTAATATCGACAATAAGTTAAAAAAAAAAGAAATTTTTGAAAGAGTTCTTGAAACTCTATTTTTTTTCTTTTCTAAGTTCCCAGAATGTCCATAATGCTAGTACTAAATCAATAACACCAAAAAGTATGATAAGAGGACTTGTTAACCTTAATGCCGCAAATATAATTAAAAATATAATTACAGAAGCCCTAGTATGTACAGTCCACATAAAAAATTTTTTCATTCCCTCGCTATCTTCAAGGGCTGCCCGAATGAGATAATATGCTAAAAATAAGAAGATCATTCCGAGTACTCGGGAGGCCACGTCGGGGGGATTTGGCTCTGCTAGTATAGCAAACATAATTTCAGGGAAGAATAAGAACGTTATCCCCAAAAAGATGAGATATAAGCCCATTATAAACACTGATAAAGCAGATCTACTCATATCTTTAAACAATTGAAAATTCACCCTTATATTTTATTTTATAATAATGTTGGTTTATTGTAGATTTCACATATACTATATCTTTTTTATTTTATAAGGCTTGTGGGAGAGGATACCTCGCTAGAGATTCCTATAACTCTTTCAAAAAATTTTTATTATTTTAGAAGCTTATCAACACAATGAGAGAAAAAATAGTATTAATTACGGGTTCTACTGATGGAATAGGAAAACAGACCGCTATTGATTTAGCAAATAAGGACTTATTTGTCATTATTCATGGTAGAAATGAAGAAAAAGCATTAAAGGCAGTTTCTGAAGTAAAAGAAATAACAGGAAGTAATAAAATTGATTTAATTTTTGGAGATCTCTCTTCATTCAAGCAAATACGGGATATTTCAAATCAGCTACACAATAAATTTAACTATTTAGATTGTTTAATAAATAACGCGGGAGTGAATTTTTGGGAAAGAAAAATCTCACAGGATGGATTTGAATTAACTTTAGCAGTCAATTATCTGGCCCCATATATGTTAACTTTACTCATTTTAGATTTATTAAGAAAAGGGACTTCAAGTAGAATTGTAAATGTTACCTCAGATATTATTGCTACATCTATTGATTTTGATAATCTCCAAGATTACCCATACACTTTCCAACCACCTGATACCGGTAAATCTGCATATGGAATCTCAAAAGCATGTCTCAATATGTTTACATTTGATCTTGCTGATAGATTAAAAAACCAAGCAATAACTGTAAATGCTGTTCACCCTGGCGGTATTGACACTAAAATGTTAAGAAAAACTATTGAAATGATGAATTGGCCATTCCATGGTCGACCATTAACCGAAGGTTCAAAGGGTTTGGTATTTGCAGCCACATCTCCTGAAATGGAAGGAAAAACGGGTCTAATACTATTTCAGACACGAATAAGTCGTTCAACTGATGTAACATATGATATAAAGACCAGAAAAAAGCTTAGGAAATTGACTGAAGAATTCACTGGAATGTCAATTGACGTTTATTAAGACTTTTAAATTGATTGATTCAAAAATCTTGAACGGGTAAATAATAAAAAAAAGATATTTAAAAAAAATCTAAAAAATTAAAGAAATTTATTCGAATTGACTTAAAAGCATCTGTGAATAACTTGGGGTGCTTCATCCAAGCATTGATGTATCGGATCTCATTAATTTGGGAACGGACGATGATCATATCGGTCCTTATACGTATGTGTTTACAGAGATCTTAAGAAAGATGGGGTATCCGGTTTATTTCTGAGGTTGACATTGTTCACTAAATCTATCGCCCCCAAACATTTAAATAAGAAGAGAGGTGTATAAAAATTATGAGAGACAAACGCTCGATAATTATTAAAAACCCAAAGTTAATAATAGCTAGGAATAGTTTGAGGATGGTCTTAATGCAAGCTGTTAACCGGAGATTAATCGATTTACTCCACCAAGAAGAGAAAATGGAGAAGAATGCTAATGGAACTTATCGATCTATTAAGGATTTTACACCTTCTGAATTAAATCAGTACCGCGAACTGCAGAATTGGCAGAGTGAGCTAAGAGACATAGCGAGTAGGTCAATATGCAAGTGTGTGGCATGCGGGAAGGGTGATCGGGATATGGTCTACAATAAGGCGTATGATGCGTGGTACTGTACTTCATGCTACGGGATGGAGCGCGATTATGCTAAAGCGAGTAAAAAAGCTAAAAGACATGAAGGAAAAGCTATCGAGAGCCACTCCAAAACCTTTCTTTAGCTTCTGCTTTTTTAAAATTTAATATAATGATTTTTATTTCTAATTCTAGGATGTATAAGTATTAAACAGTAAAAAAAAAGTGGAATTAAAAAAAACTTTAAGGTTTGTTGCTGAATTAGAAGCAACGGTGAATTACTTGCGGACCCATCTCTTTATATTCCCGACGAGTGACCCACATGCGATGAAACGTTTTCAGTGAGCTCAAAATTGAACCACCAATCCATACGGAATACATACGCTCCGGTGGGGCAATAATTTTAACGTCAACGCTCTCTGGGATTTGTTCCTTTATCTCTTTAGTTAAACGTTCCTTTATGCCTGGAAACATCGTACTACCGCCTGAAAGAACGATGTTCGCATAGAGATCTCGTCGGAGGTCAACATCACACTCGGAAATAGCGCCAACAATTACGTCGTCAAGTGGCTCGAGTTCTTTCCCAATAACGCTTGGATTAAAGAAGCACTCGGGAGCCAAAAATCGCTCTACGCCGACATTGATGGTTTCTCCGTCAGGGAGCATGTAGGATTTCTCCATTCCAGCGACCTTCTTACTTAACATCATTTCCTTCTCGGGGTCAATGGCCACGTAGCACAGTTTTTCTTTTATGTCTCTGACTATCTCCTTTTCAGCGGATGTGGTAAAAGAGTATCCTTTTTGCCTGAGAAGCCTTTGTAAATAAGTTGTGATGTCTCGACCTGCAAGGTCAATTCTTTGGATTGCATGGCTTAACGCAAATCCTTCGAAGATTGGAACGACGTGAGAAACACCATCACCAATATCTATAACACACCCAGTAGTACGACCAGAAGCGTATAGTGATAATACTGCTTGCATTGCTACATAAAGAGCAGGTGTATTAAATGTCTCGAACATGATTTCAGCCATTTTTTCACGATTTGGCCGTGGATTTAAAGGTGCTTCAGTTAATAGTACTGGATGTTCACTTGGATCAATCCGAAGGTCTGTATAGAAGGTGTAATGCCAGATTTTCTCCATTGCAGTCCAATCTTCAATAATACCATGTTCAACAGGGAACATGAGTTTCAGTACACCTTTAAGCTGCATGGCCTCTTCTCCGATATAATATTCCCGTGTATAATGCTCAACATCCGTCATTATAGACTCATATTTGGGATAACCAATTAGAGTTGGGAATACGGAACGTGGTTGATCTTCTCCAGCAAATCCATTTTTAGAGATTCCTGTACCGTTATCCACCACAAGGGCTTTGGCGTTTAAAAAGCTTTCTTCTTCTGCCATATTTTATTATCAGCCTATATTTTTAATTTTAATTATTTTGGATTATATTTTTAGGTGTATATTTTATATTACTTGTGGTAATTTTAGTTTTTATATTTTTATCAAAAAATTGTTTTTTCTGATTGTAAAATACAAAATTTAATAATCTAATAAATTATGTATTTATAAATTTTTTTAAACCAGTAAGAAAAAGTACACGATAATTGAGGGATTTATAAATAAAAATTGACGTATCGTCAAGAATCTAAGTAGCACGTAATTCTATTACATTCTAATCCCGTTTCAGTATTATCTAGATGTTATAACAAATTGGTGAAAAAATTAGTTGAAAGTGGTAAAAATTGTTGGAAAAACTATAATTTCCGACATTAATAACATATGCTAAAAATCATTAATAATCTCTCATTCATAAACTCGAATAAAAAAAAGAAGTAGTAGATCTTCTAAACTCGACATCAAAATGGAATTAGATCCCGATTTTATCAAGGAAAATTTAATTGAAATTGGAAAAAAAGAAGGTTTAATCCTTTTAAAAGAGTTTATTGAAAATTCAACAGAACGCCTTATCCGGAGGAAAGCACTGGAGTATTATGGGGAACTTGAGGATGGTAAAAATTTTAACTTTTTTGAGAACATCTTTTTCTCTGACGAAGATTTGGAGATGCGATTAATTGCTGGAAAGGTATTAAAGACTAACTATTCAACTCACAAAAAATTGATTTCCCTTTTAGAGTATGCACTAAAGAAAATGGGTAATATGGAACAAAAGATCTTCTCTCTTAGAACACTTCACTCTATTGACAGCATTAAAGTTCGCAAAATTATAATGGAATATATGAAATCTATAATTAAGACGAGATTTAAAAATAATGTTGAGGGGATAACTGAAGTAATTCTTAAATACGATTATAAAAATAACCTACCAGAATCTCTAATTGAAATTTGTACTAATTTAATTCTAAATGATTATTATGTTAATGTCTGTGGATTTTTGTCAACTTTACGCAAGGGGAGAATAGTGTCATTAGATTGTGAAAGTTTAGCTATAAAGCGTATCAGGGACATCACTGGTATTAAAAACCTTAATGACTTAGAACACTTGAATATTCAAAGAACAAAGATAAGGTATCTTGATGATCTCCATCACTTTAAAAACCTAAAGTATCTTAATTTATCTTACAATACAATTCAAGAAATTGAAAATTTGTCGAGTTTGGCGGATTTAGAGGAATTAGACTTATCGTACAATAAAATAAGTAAAATAATTAATTTGGAATCATTAAATAAACTAAAAAAGTTATCATTAGCCAATAACATGGTAAAAGAAATAGAAAATCTTGATTCTTTAGTTAATTTAGAAGATTTAAATCTCGCTCATAATAAAATAATGGAAATTAAGAATCTTGAAAATCAGGTTAAGCTTAAAAAGATTAATCTATCCTCTAATCGGATAGAAAAGTTAACAGGATTTGAAGGTTTAACGAATTTAATCTGGTTATCTGTTAATAATAATAGGATTTCTCAAATCACGGGATTATCATCATTGAGCAACTTGAGATTGCTATATATCTCAAATAATCAAGTGGAGAAGATTGAAGGCTTAGATAATTTATTGAATTTAAGAAAGTTAGAACTTTCTAACAATAGAATTTCTTATTTGGAAGGCTTAGAAAATTTACCAGAATTACAAGAATTATAT
Source organism: Promethearchaeota archaeon (assembly GCA_048940805.1). GTDB lineage: Archaea > Asgardarchaeota > Lokiarchaeia > Sigyniarchaeales > SOKP01 > Loki-b32. The sequence goes on along the minus strand of JBHLOF010000058.1, from coordinate 14,875 downwards.
TTAGATGACAATTCTATTGAGAAATTAGATGGTTTGGATTATTTAAAAAATCTTATAATTTTACATATTGGGAGAAATAAAATAACACAATTTAGAAGTGATGATATTAAAAATCAAACTAACTTGAATTTTCTGTTTCTAAATGAAAATCCTTTAGATCAGCAAAGTTGGGAGCATTACTCAAAAAGATTTAGATTCCCCTAAATTTTAGGTAAAACCGTAATAGATTAATTTTTATTACTTTTTAGATACTTATTATTCATCAAGCTTGATTGTGAGTTTAATGGCTCAAAAAGAGAATTTTTTAATTTTTCAACCCAGATTAATAAAGGAAGATGATCTGTATGGGAAAGCGGGATATATATTAAATCTTCTTCGCCCCAATGTTTATCAATTTCATTCGACAGGGGAAGGATCCCATGTGTATCTAATAATTGGTGAGGATCTTAATGTTTTAATTGATACAGGTATAATTTCTAAATTCAATAGTTTAAATTATCTCTTAACTACAGAAATAGGAATAAAGGTTGAAGATATAAATCTAGTGATAAATACTCATGAACATTTTGATCATATTAGTGCTAACGCCTATTTCCGATGCCCTATAGCCGCACATCGATGGGCAGCAACTAAAATCCAACACACAGATGAATTGATTACCAAAGGTAAAAGGCGGGGTGTAGATTTAACGAATTTGAAAATAAATATCTGGCTCGAGGATAGAAATATTTTGGATTTAGGAAACACAATCTTAAAGATAATTGAAACTCCTGGCCATACTTCTGGTTGTATTTGTATATATGAACCAACCCAACAGTATATCTTTACAGGAGATACATTATTTAGAGGTTCTACAACGAATATTTATGAATCAGGATCGATTTCCGAATATATTAACTCATTACAAATCCTAAATACGTTAAGAATAAACAGCTTTTTTCCCAGTCATGGTAAATTCGTAATTGGGGAAGAAAATGTAAAAAAGGAAATATTATTATCAATTAAAAATGCAGAGATGGAATTAGATGCATTTATTGAAAGATTAAGAAACAAACCGATTGAAGAAGGGAGACCTCCGCCATCATTATACAATAGAGAAGGCGTAGATTAATAACTCAGATTTCAAGAAATCATATCGAGTTCAATATTTTTTCCACAGAAGTTACAGATTTTTAATTTCTTGGAAAATAGTTCACCACATTGAGGACATTCCTGTAAATCTCTTTCAATTATAGCCTTAACTACATTTAAAAAGACTTGTTCTACATTTTCCCCCGTTTTAGAAGAAGTTCCTACTGGTTCTCCATAGGATTGAAATTTTTCATTAATCTCAACAGCATCAGCTTTGGATACCTCCCGTTCATCTTTTAGATCGATTTTAGTACCAATCATTATCTTGATGACTTCCTTGGAGTTTTCATCTATAATATCCACCCAATTTTTAATATCCTCTAAAGATGATTTACTAGTAGTATCATAGAGTAATAAGGCTGCTGACGCTCCCTTCACATAAGCCGGAAAGAGAACACGATATTTAGCTTCACCACCAAAATCCCAAATGTTTAACTCCATTGTGAATTTTTCTTTATATTTGATTTCTTTTCTTTTAAATGCAACACCAATGGTTTCTTTCGTATATTCATTGAAAATATGATCACAATATCGAGCTATCAGTGAACTTTTCCCTACATTCTTTGCACCAGCCACAACAATCTTGTGTTTTAACATCGAAATATATAGTTCTCCACTGTTTTTATTAATTAAGAAGTAAATCAAAATCCTATTAATAGATTCTTATAGAGGAATTAAACAAGATTTTGTAATGTTATTTATTGTTCTCTAAGTACTCATCTATCCACAGCTCCATAAGTACCTCATCATAAAATTTTGATTCCATAAAAAACTGTTTCTGTCTTATCCCTACTCTTTTAAAACCCAATTTTTCATAGAGGTGTATTGCTCTTTTATTAGATAAAAAGCAACTCAAAGTTATCTTTTCTTTATTATTCAATGTTTTTGATTCTCGAATTGCGACATCAATTAAATTAAATCCGATTCCTAAATCTCGATATTCTCTTTTTACAATAATACCCAAAATTCCTACATGTAACGCAGCATCCCAATTCGAGTTGGAAATTTCACATTGACCAATAATATTATATGGAATTCTCAGGTTTTTATTTTCTGCAACAATACAAATTTCTTTTTCGCTTTTAATATTATGATACCAAGAATCTTTTTCCAACTGAGATCTAACTGGAAAAAAGACGGGTAAATAGATACCCTCATCTACAACCTCGTTAAAATTATTCCACACTCCTTCAATATCTGATTTGCTTAAGTGTCGAATAACGATTTGTTCTCCGTTTTTTAACTCTAAAATCCTCTTCATTAGGTAAATATAAATTTTTATAATTTTAATCTTATGGTAATATTATGGAAAATAAAAATGATGAGCCTTCTAAAGAAGAAGAGGATAAGCTTTCATCAGAGCATCAAAAAAAGCCGGTCGCCAAGGATTTGGTTACCTTAAAACATGTGGAAGTACAAAAACAAGAAATAAGTCAAGAAACAAGGGATCTTGCTCAGACTTTAAAGGAGAGTTTTATTGAGCATGATCAATTTGAAAGACTTACAAATGACGAAATTACGATACTCGAAACGTTTATGGGAAAAAGACTGTTTCTGGAAAGGATAGCAATAATTGCTAATCAGTCAAGGATTCCTTTAGGAATACCAGGGTTTAAAAAGGCTGAATTAGAAAAGATCCTTGAAGATTTAGTGATGAAAGAATATATTGAAACTCAAGTGGTCAACGACAAAATTGTTTATTTTCTTACCGACCGCGGTAGGTATCGTGTTCAGTAATTCCTAGGAATTGATTATTCTTTTTTTAATATTAATTTATTTATTGGAATGTCTTGATACTCTCCATTAGGATTCTCTCTTCTTATAGTAAGTGGGAGTATCTTTAATCTAAGTTCCAATTGTGCAATTTTGATTGGATCTATCATATTTTTTGGCTTTTCAACGAGTATGGGTGCTCCAAACGAGATTTGCAGGGCTCTTGCGCCAACAATCCTTGCTTTCTCGTATCTTGTTAAAAATATCGGACCAATTTTAACATACTCTCTGACTTTTTTATAGAGTTCCCGCAATTCTCGAGATTCCAAAAAACTAGACACGGTTCTAAAAACCAAGAAATAAGTAATTAGATTTTAAAAATGTATAATATCATATAACTTTTTCGAATTTTGTCATGTAGGAAGCAAATGCGCGAGGAGGGAACTGTTCAAACCGAAAGAAATTTTCGGAAGATTGAACCCCCGACCATCGAGATTTACATTTTGAATCAATGTAAATTTACACGGTGTGAGCGTGTCGTTATAGCCACTAAACCACTCGCGCTACATTCAATTAAAGTATAATGGAAACTGTGAATTAAACTTTACTGTCTTCATTTATTAAATCTATTTTATTAAAATATTAGTAAATCGATTTAAGAATTTAGGTATTTTTTAATGATCTTATAAAGTCTTTGAGTTTAAATATTTGATTTCAATTTTTAACTTAAACCCTAAAATGAGTAAGCCTACTGGTGATATCTGTCTCAACGCATGAAGAATTCTTAACTCACCCTTTAATAAAACCGAATTTTGTTTCTCGTAGAGAATACCAAGAAACTATTTTTATCAATTGTTTGAAGTGTAATTGTCTAGTAGTAATTCCTACCGGATTAGGAAAAACGATCATTGCTTTAATGCTTGCGGTTCAAAGGTTAACAGAGTTACCAAATTCAAAGGTCATTTTCTTAGCTCCCACAAAACCTCTAGTTGATCAACATTACAAATCGTTTACAAATCTTACATTACTTTCCTTAGATTCACTACAGGTCTTTACAGGAGCGACACCCCCAGAAAAAAGAAAATCCCTATGGTTTCAAACAAAGGTTGCATTCATGACACCCCAAGTCCTCCAAAATGATCTTATATCCGGTTTATACACAATTAAGGATGTTTCTCTGCTTATATTCGATGAATGTCACCGAGCTGTTGGTGATTATGCGTATTGTTTCATTGCTAAAAAGTATATGGAGAGTGGTAGTTCACCTCAGATTCTAGGTCTTACAGCCAGTCCGGGAAGCACCCAGGAAAAGATAAATGAGATTAAAGAGAATCTATTCATTGATCATATTGAAATACGGACTGATAAGGATATAGATGTTAAACCCTATATTCAGAAGGTTGATAATCAATGGATTAAAATACAACTCCCAGAAGATTTCAAAAAAGTTCAAAAAATTTTAGAAGATAAATTGAAGAATATTTATAAATGGTTAAAAGAAAGGGATTTACTTAATTCTTTTGATATTAATAGGATTACTCGTAAAGATCTTCTAAAATTAAATAATGTAATTAACAGAAGAATCTCAAGTACCACAGACGAAAATGAAAAATACACGATGTTTAATGCGAAAAAACTACAAGCTAATGCTATTCGAATCTCCCATATGTTAGAACTCTTTGAAACACAGGGAGTTCAAGCTCTTAAAGATTATTTGGATAAAAATTTAAGAAAAATAAAGGAAAACACCGCTAATAAATCCTTAAAGGAATTGTTTGCTGAAAACGAGATTAAAATGGTAATGAAAAATGTAGGTGAGTTAATCTCAAAGGGAGTGGTTCATCCTAAACTTGAAAAATTAAAAGATTTGCTGACTTTTCAGTTTCAAGAAAATCAAGATTCAAGGGTTTTAGTATTTTCTCATTTCAGAGATTCTGTCAATAATATTGTGAATTATTTTAAAGAAGATGAGATCATAAGGGCTCATAAATTCGTCGGACAAGCTCATAAAGGAGTAGATAAGGGATTAACACAGAAAACACAGATTAAACTCCTTGAAGATTTTAAAGAAGGCATATACAATGCTTTGATAGGCACGAGTGTTGCTGAGGAAGGTTTAGATATTGCTGAATGTGATTTAGTTATATTTTATGATGTCGTTCCAAGTGCCATTCGCTCGATTCAAAGACGGGGAAGAACTGGACGTAAAAAAGAAGGAAAAGTTTATATTTTAATGGCAGAGGGAACGAGAGATGAAGGATACTATTGGGCTGAGAAGAGAAAAGAAAAAAATATGCAAGATAGTTTAAAAGGGATAAAGTCTTCTGAAACTGAATCGAAAAAAGGACAAGCAAGCCTTCTTAACTTTATCGAGAAATCTCAAAATAATCAATCAAATGATAAAGTAGCGGGTGCAGAACAACTTAAGATTGTCTGTGATAATCGAGAAACTGCCTCTGCTATTGTGAGGCATTTATCGTTAATGGGTGTTAATATAAAATTAGAGCAATTGTCCGTTGCGGATTATGTAATTTCAGATCGAGTTGGTATTGAGAGGAAAACATCGCAAGACTTTACCGATTCAATAAAAGATGGGAGATTATTTAAAGAGCTTTGGACTTTAGTAGAGACGTATGAGAGACCAATATTAATTTTAGAAGAAGACCCCTTCAGGGATTCAAACCTCAGTGAAAATGCAATTTATGGTGCAATTTCTTCAATTATTCTAAATTTAGGTGTAATTATTTATAAAACAAAAGATGCTAAAGAAACTGCAACCTTCCTATATCAGCTAGCAAAAAAAGAGCAGTCTGACCTAAAGTCAGCAATCAAGTTAAGATTTGATAAAGCACCTATAGATAATTCCCTATTGTTAGAATATATTATTGCAGGTATCCCTGGAGTTAATAAGCTACGAGCAAAAAACTTATTAAGGGAAATGAAAACGTTGCAGAATATTTTTTCTGCAGATATTCCCGATTTAACAAAAGTAGAAAATATTGGAAAGAAAATTGCCCAAGGAATTTATAAAATTAGCCGTTTTAGATACAAAAATGATCCTTAGATTAACAGAGATATAAAATCTCTTTTTTATAAAAAACATAATAAGTATAATAATTCTTTATTATTATTATTGAATTGATTTAGAAAGGGTATTTAAAAACTCGAGAAAACTTATTATGATTAAATTTAAAGTCGTGGTTGCTGGGGCGAAAAATGTAGGAAAAACTTCGTTAATACGTAGATATGCTACGGGGAAATTCGAGATATCAACTCTATCCACCATTGGAGTTGATTTTGAAACAAAAAAAGTAATTGTGGACGACACAGAAATACTTTTAAACATCTGGGATTTTGCTGGAGAAAAAAAATTCAGACTTCTGTTTCCTTCTTATGTTTCGGGGGCATCTGGTGCTTTAATGTTATATGATGTAACAAATGAAGATTCCATATCTGACCTTTATGATTGGATAAATGTCATTTCTTCCGTTCCTAATTCCCCAAAAACTAAGATATTAATTGAAGCAAAGACTGATCTAACAAGGAAGGTAAACAAGGAAGAAGCCCAACAGATATTTGACAAATTCGATTTTCAAGGGGAAATAATTGAAACTTCAGCAAAAACAGGTAAAAATGTAGAACATGCTTTTGAAACATTAGGTCGTGAGATTCTTAAGAACTCGTTGCAAAAATGTACCAATTGTGGAAAAATGTATCCTTTAGAGTTGAAGTTCTGTCAATATTGTGGTTCAAAAACAATTTAAATATCCACCCTTTTTGATAAAGAGGAATTGGAGAATTTATCTCTCTCTTTCATGTAATCTCTATTTAGATTTAAAACTGTTGATTAGGATTCCGAAAAAGGCTTAAGTTTAAGGAAAAATTTATTTAAAAGTCTTAATGAGGAAGATTATACTAATTATTTCTTTTGGTTTTAACTTTGAGCTACGATATTAAAGAGGATGTAAAAGAAATTATCACAAGACTTAAAAAAGATGATATTTCATTTGAGGGCAAAACAATACTTATCACTGGTGGTGCCGGGTTTCTAGGTTCTTGGGTCTGTGATGTTTTAATTGAACAAGGTGCGTATTGTATTTGTTTAGATAATTTATCATCTGGTAAGTCTGAAAATATATTGCATCTGATGGAAAAAGAAAATTTTCGTTTTATCAATCATGATATTTCCTATCCCATTTATTTTGGGTTTTCTTATCATCCTTTAGGTATTTGTATTGGCGATATCAAAAAGATTGATATTGTTATGCACATGGCGAGCAGGGCATCTCCATTTGAATTTAAAGAGGAACCAATTTCAATATTAAAAAGTAATACCTTAGGAACCATGAATACATTGGGTATAGCAAAATTCCACAATGCGATTTTCTTTTATACAAGTACGTCTGAAGTATATGGTAATCCCCCAGATGAAGTTGTTCCAACATCAGAAAGCTATTTTGGTCATGTTAATCCTTTGGGACCTAGAAGTTGTTATGATGAATCAAAAAGAGCAGGGGAAGCATTTGTCAAGGCATATGAGCTTCAACATCAGATGCGAACAAAAGTAGTTAGAATTTTTAATACTTCTGGACCAAGAATACGATATGGATCTGAGTTTGGAAGGGTAGTACCGAACTTTATCCACCAGGCGATACATGATGATGACATAACGATCTTTGGTGATGGAACTCAAACAAGATCTTTCATATACGTAGTAGATGAAATTGAAGGTTTGTTAAAAATTGTACATAAAGATGAAGCTACAGGAGAAGTTATTAATTTAGGCAGTGATAAAGAGCATACCATATTAGATTTAGCTCAGATTATAATCGATTTGACAAGTTCAAATTCAAAAATAGTATTTAAGCCACTACCCATAGATGATCCAGTGCGTAGATGCCCTAATATAGAAAAAGCAAAAAAGATCCTTAACTGGGAACCAACAACTCCACTAAAAGAAGGATTAAAAAAAACTATTGCCTGGTTTAAAAAAAAATGAGTAATCAAAGCCACGATGATAGGAGAGACGATAATAACCAGAGTAAAAAACAATTTGATATTTTGTTGAAGGTTTGTTTAATTATAGGAATCATTATAATTTCAGGATTTATAATCTACTATGCATTAACACCTGAGCCTGGTTATATAACTCTTGGAATTTTAAATGAGGAACAAAAAGCGGAAGACTATCCTACAGAGGCAGTAGTCAATGAAAGTATCTTTTTTTATGTGACTGTAGAAAATCAGAAGGAACATGAATTTTCATTTCGAATTGAGATTTTAAAAGGAAATAATGATACAATTGTAAATTCATCTGGTTCATATAATGCGTTATCTTACTATAACTCATCTGAAATAACTTTGTTGCATAATCAATTTTGGATGTCTAATATGTTGAATATATCTTTTTCTGAAGTCGGGATTAATCAAAGGCTTATTATTGAATTATGGGAAATTAAAGATGAAAGTGAAATATTTTATACTAATTTATTTCTTTGGTTGAATATAACTTCTTAATTCACTGCACCGATAATTTGAACATCCTTTACTCTTACATAGGGTGCTTGTATTGACCCATAAGTTTTAAATTCTCTTGATACAGCATCTATATTTCTAAATAAATCCAGTAGATTGATACCAATCATTGTCTCATTTAATGGGTTCTTAATTTCACCATCTTTTATTAAATTTCCATGAAGAATTAAACCAGAAAAGTCGCCTGTGGATATATTGGGAGAGTCGCCTGTGTAGTCAAATAAAATTCCCTCCTTGATGTCGTTTTGTAATTCTTCCAAGTTAAAATTTCCATTCTTCAAAATGAAATTAGTTGAACTAATTGATGGGATAGAACTATAGGAATTTCGTGAGGCATTACCTGTGCTTTCCACACCTTCTTTTCCAGCTGTATAACTGTTGTGGAGTAACCCCGATTTTAAAAATTTGCCCTTTTCAATAATTTTTTTATTTTTACATGGAACACCTTCACCGTCAAAAATTGCAGAACCGACAGCTCCATCAATAATTCCATTATCTTCAATAGTTAGGTATTTTGATCCAATTATTTCGTCTCTCTTACCCACAAGAAAGCTTCTTTTATATTGAAATGTTTCCCCATTAATCGCAGATGCAATGGGTCTTAAGATAAGTTGTATAGTTCCTTTCGGAGTAAGGATAATAGGAACTCTCATATTTTTAATTTTTTTTCTATTTAGATTTCTCTTGGCTTCTTCTAAAGCGACATTGGCTATTGTAAGCGCATCAATTTGCTTCAAGTTTCTTTCAGATTGCCATTCATAACCAAATGAAGTTTCATTACTGATATCATCTTTAACGATGATATGTGAAGAGATTGAGCAATTAGTTTCTTTACCTGATATTTCTAATCCATTTGAATTAAATATGTATGTTTTTGTATAATTTGAGAGAAAACTTCCTGATTGAGAAATGGCTTTATTATCATGCTCACAGACATCGATAAGAGTGTTAACATACCTCAAAGAATCTTCTAATTGTAAATTTTTCAAGTTTTTATCATATAAATTCCTTACTTCGGGATAATTTTGAAATGAATTTGGTAAACCGTGAAAATCTAAATCAGGGGTACTAACCTTCATCATTTTCATAGCAGATTTACAAATATCTTCAACTTTAGCTCTGTTAATTTTGTTCGAGAAGGCAAAACCAAGAGCTCCGTTCTTATTAATAACTCGTACACTTAATCCCTGATCCTCCCCTACTTCACTGTTTTTGACAGTGTTTTCTTCGATGTCAATGCTTATATATTTGTTTTTTTCAAAAAATATCTCCGCGTGAGTAGTTTCGTTAGTTCCTTTCTCAATCGTTTTAAAGACAAAATTAGAGAGGGTGTAGATATTACTGTCGGTTTCCATTTAGTTTAAACCTCCTACGGTAATGTTTTCTATACGTATATAAGGTCCTCCATCACAAACTCGAACACTCTGACCTCCCTTCCCACATATTCCATCAGAATAATTAGTCTGTTTTCCAATTGCTGAAATTTTATTTAAAACTTCAAGAATCATTCCACTCAAGGAGACATCCCTCATTAATTCTTTTTTCTCGCCATTTTCAATTTTATATGAAAATTTACATTTAAACTGAAAATTACCTGTTGAAGGATCAGTATAACCATATTGAAAATCTTCACAGAGAATGCCATTTTTAGTCTCTTCAATTATTTCTTGAGTATCCCAGTCTCCTGGTTCTAGAAATGTGAATCCCATACGAACTTGAGGTCGTGTAGATGAGGAGGCTGCCCTTCCATGTCCATTGGATTGAACACCCATCCTAGATGAAGTTTCTAAATTATGTAGATAGTTTTTAAGAATTCCCTGCTCAATTATATTTGTTCTTTGGGAGGGGATGCCCTCATCATCAACAAAATAGCATCCAAATAATTCATAAGGTAAATTGAACTTTTTACCTTGATCCATAGTTGGATCATCTAAGATATTTACAGTTTCCGAAGCAACTTTTTCACCAATTTTCCCTTTTAGCAAACTATCATTGTTGAGTACTAAATCAGCCTCGACACCATGCCCGAATGCTTCATGAATTAAAGTTCCTGTTAATTTAGGATCAGTTATAATTGTTAATTTTCCCCCAATAGGAGATTTAGCATTCAATAATTCAACAGCTTCTTCCGCAGATTTTCTGCTCAAATTTTCTGCTTTTTCTGTTTGGGCGATCTCAAAGCCACCAATCCCCCCTACAGAGTTTACCGCTCTCTGAATAACCCCATTTTCTTGAGTATATACTAAACTAAACAATCTCAGGAATGATAAGTCTTGATAGATAAAACTATTGAAAGAATTTATTAATAAGTTGTTTGTATGGCCATCAGTATAAAGAGTATGCGTGTTCTTTATTTTGGGTGAGTAATCAGAAGCAGTTTTCTCATGATGTTTAACAAGATTGATTTTTTCTTCAACATCAACCTCTTCAAGATTTTTCATGTTTTTCGTTTTGAAGTCTTGAATTAGGGCATCCCTTTCTGTAATGTTAAACTTATTCCTACATAAGGATTCCGATAATCTTGCCAATTTAACTGCTTTTTGAAATCCTTTTAAAATCGAGGATTTATTAAGATCTTTCAAAACACAAAATCCCCAACCTCCATTGTTAAAAGCTCTAATTCCGCATTCGGTTATATAATGAGTAGATATTTCTTTACTTCTTAGATCAGTGAAATCTAAAGTCGTACCTTGGCTTACTCCCGATCTGATATCCCAAAATTCGACTCTATCTTTTGCGATATTATTTAATTCTTTTATCAATTTATCATCTATTTCCTTTAAATCATCAGCAATATCCATTTTGGTTTCTCTGCTTAACTTTCATTTAGAAATAATTATTAAGTAATTTAGTAAACACTATTTCATTAAAGAATTGGAGAAAATAGCTTAAATACCTTTGTTTTTTAAATTATCTACTGTATCATTCTTATCCCATGGAAATGGTTAAGGTTCAGTTTTCAGCTCTTTTATTACTGCAATAGCTCCTTCCATTGTACACTTCTTTGTAAACTTTGCGGCATTCTTAAATAAAAATGAATGATTACATTTCCAACATTTTTTCATTTTAATAACTCGTTGGGTGTAATACCATTCTCCGCAATGATAACATCGATAAAAAAAGTATTTTTGTTGATTATACATACAAGCACGATCAAGTGAATATTAAATTTATTCCTTATTAGCTCGTAGATTTACTGATTTCTGTTTTCTTTTGCTAAAATATTGACATATACTAAATTTTTATCAGAATTATTTTATCTTAAATAAAATAAGATATATGTTTCGATGAATCATTAATTTAAATATAAGTAATAAAAAAATAACCGAAATTATGGACCATAAATATATTCATCCAATCGAAACAAGATATAGAACAGAAATTGCCGATTTTTTTACTGAAGAAAAGAAATTAGAAATTTGGTTGAAAGTAGAAGCCGTTTTAGCAGAAGTTCATGCAGAATTAGAAAATATCCCCAAAGAAGCCGCAAAGGAAATTCAAAAGAAGGCAAATTTAAATTACGTAAAATTGGAAAGAGTTAAAGAAATTGATTTTGAAATCCATCATGACCTAATGGCTATGGTCAAGGGATTAGCAGAACAATGCGAGAACGATGCAGGTAAATACATTCATCTCGGAGCTACTAGCTATGATATTGAGGACACCGCGACGGCATTACAACTTCAAGGAGCCCTAAACTATATTAAATCTACTCTACTTGAGTTGTTGAAAGTCCTATTGAAATTAACAGAAGAAAAAAAAGAACTTGTGTGCATTGGACGTACCCATGGGCAACATGCTGTTCCAACGACGTTTGGAATGAGGTTTGGAGTATGGGCGTATGAGATTAATAGACATCTAGATAGATTATCTCAAGCTTTAGAGCGTATTTCTTATGGGAAAATGTCAGGTGCCGTTGGAACAATGGCTAGTTTTGGAGATAAGGGGATTGAGATACAAAATCGAGTTATGCAAAAACTTGATTTGAATCCAGTAATGATTGCTAATCAAGTAATCCAGAGAGATCGTCATGCTGAAATAATTATTTTGACTTCATTAATAGGTCAAACATTAGCAAAAATTGCACGAGAAAATAGAGTTCTTCAGAGAAATGAAATAGCTGAAATGTTTGAACCATTCAAAGAAATGCAAGTAGGAAGCTCTACCATGCCACAGAAGCGTAATCCTCATAAGTCCGAAAGAATTTGTAGTTTGGCAAGAGTGCTTAAATCAAATGTTATACCAGCCTTAGATAATATAGTTTTAGAAGATGAAAGAGATTTGACTAATTCAGCTTCAGAAAGAGTTATATTCGCTGAAAATTTCATTCTTTTAGACTACATGATAAAGGGACTATTGAACAATCTTCAAGGTCTTGAATTTGATTTAGTTAAAATTGAAGATAATTTAAATCTCACCAAAGGTGCTTGTTTAACCGAAAAAGTGATGGTTCAACTTGTTAATAAGGGGATAGGGAGACAAGAAGGACATGAACTTTTAAGAAAATCAGCGATATTAGCCCGAAAGGAGAATAGATTTATGGAAGATATTTTGTTTGAGCAAGAAATAATAAAAAAACATTTCTCAAAAGAAGAATTGTCTAATTTATTTGATCCACATAAATATATTGGGACCGCAGTTGCTCAAGTAGAGTATCTAGTAAGATATCTAAAAAATAAATATAACCTCTAGCTAATAATAATGGCTAATAATGAAAATATTTATTCTAAATTAGGAGTTTCATCAAAAAAAGAGGATATTCATAAAGCGATTGAAAAATTGGATAAAGGTCTTTTTCCTGGTTCATTTTGTAAAATAGTTCAAGATGTTGACAACCGTAAAAATTATTGTTCAGTTTTCCATGCAGATGGAGCAGGGACAAAATCAAGTCTAGCGTACATGTACTACAAAGAGGTTGGAGATTTAGAGATTTTCAGGGGAGTAGTAAGAGATGCGATTATCATGAATATTGATGATGTCATGTGCGTAGGGGCAACGGGGAATATGTTTTTATCTAATAACATTGGGAGAAACAGCAAAATCATATCAGGGGATATTATATCTACAGTTATTGATGAATATTATAAATATAGTGAAAAACTAACTGCACTGGGTTTGAACGTAATTATGTGTGGGGGAGAAACTGCTGATGTTGGCGATGTTGTAAAAACTATACTCCTAGATGCATCCGTGTTCACTAGCATGAAGAAGAAAGAAGTAGTTAATGCCAGTAACATTCAAAGTGATGATGTAATTGTAGGGCTTGCAAGTTTTGGAAAAGCAATATACGAGGAAGAGTACAATAGCGGAATAGGTAGTAATGGGTTAACTTTAGCTAGACATGGGATATTATCACATGATTATTATAAAAAATATCCTGAATGTTATGATCAATCAATCGATGAAGAACTACTCTTTTTTGGTAGATATAATCTCACAGACACCATAAAAGGTCTTGATTTAACTGTTGGAAAAGCCTTATTATCACCTACTAGAACTTACAGTCCAATTTTAGTTGATGTATTAAAAAATTATAGATCTCAAATACATGGTATTATCCATAATACTGGGGGGGGCCAAACAAAGAATCTGAATTATGGTAAGGGTATTAAATATGTTAAAAACAACTTATTATCTCTTCCCAAAATTTTTGAAGTCATTCAGAATTCCTCAGAAGTTCAATGGAAAGAAATGTTTGGTGTTTTTAACATGGGACACAGAATGGAATTATTCTGTAGAGAAGAGATAGCAAAAGAAATTATTTCAATCGCCAAAAAGTATAACATTCAATCTAAAATTATTGGGCATTGTGAGAAATCACCCAAGAAGAATAAAAATACTGTTGAGATTAATTCTGAGTTTGGTTCTTTTAAATACAGTTAAATTTGTAAAAGATGATAAGAGTTTTTGATGTGATCTGCATAGGAGCAGCCCTTGTTGATATGGTTGCTCAGGTTGATAGGTTTCCTGAAAATGATGATGAAGTTTTTGTGTCTAAATTAAATATATTTTCTGGAGGCGCTGCTGCTAATACTGCTTATACTTGTGCAAAATTGGGATTAAAAACTAGTTTTATAGGAAAAGTGGGGAGAAATGATATATTTGGATCGAAAATTCTAAATAGCTTTGAGGAAGGAAGGGTACACATAAATCTTTTAAAATATTCAGAGAAGTATAACACCGGATTGGCTTATGTTGTATTGAATAAAGAAGGAGAACGAAGAATTTATGCCCACAGTGGAGCTGCGAATTATCTATCTAAAGGAGATATAATTGAAAATGAAATATCTTCTACAAAAATCCTCTTTTTAAGTAGTTTAAAAAATACAAAACCATTTATTAGAGCAGCTGAAATAGGAAGAAAAAACTATATACCTGTAGTTTTAAATCCAGGGATGTTGATAATTCAGCAAGGATTGCTGAACATAAGACAACTACTGGGGAAAATTGATGTTTTGATTATATCTCAGAGAGAATTCCAGACACTTTTTGAACT
>JBHLOF010000057.1:0-26962 GCA_048940805.1 Promethearchaeota archaeon | reverse complement strand
TAGAAACACTTAATTTAGATTTTAGATTCTTCTTCAACCTTAATAGCTTCAGCTTTTACTTTTACTGTCGCAATAGAGTCGAGAATCTTTTGATGGAAAATCGTTTCGATGTCAACCATATTCTTAAGAATTTTTTGCATGGTTTCTAACTTAGCTCTGTTGAAATTTTCGGTTGCTGCTTTTACATCGCTTTCCTCCTTTACAAGCTTATCCTTTGCTGCGCTAAGTTCTGTTTCAGCTGTTTGTAGTTCATTTGGTTTTAATTTTTCTTTTGGTTTGCTTTTAGCTTTATTTAAACGCTTTTCAGCTTTTTCCAACTCTTTAGTCGCTTTTTCAGCTTCTTTTTGTTCTGTTTGGAGTCTTTCTAGACTAACTAAAAGCTCATTTAAGGGTGCGATATATTCTTCCTGAAGTCTTTTCACTTTTTCCGTACTTTCTGCATCAATAATTTCAAATGTAGAAGCTAATGAGCCTATAGCTTGTCCTAAAGAAGGGGTTTCCGTTTCAGCATAAGCCTTCAATGCTGTAATAGTATTTTTTATTTCTCTAGTAACATTTTGTACCCCATTTATGTATTGATTACTTTCTTTTATTAAATCACTAATTTTATTACTAGTGATTCCTAAAGCATCTGTAATTTTTTTAAACAATTTTAAACACCATTTTTATGATTCTAGATCTAAATAATAAAGAAATTTATAATGTTTTTGTTTTTAGAATATCATATAACGTCTATTATTAAAGAAATTCAAAGCTTATTTGTTAGAAGATCTTTTGTTTCGGCTCTTTTTGTAGATAATTGAGTCCTTCCAATAATAAGAATTATTATCACGAAGATACTCATGAATATAGTCACATACATTTGGACCTCAGCGATATTAAATAAAAAAACGATATTGTTCGTAATATGGAAAAGAATTGCTACGAACGCACTTTTTCCAGAACTATTGAAAAGAAAGGTCAATACGATAGCCCCCATGAAAAGTCCAAAAAACCAACCGAAAACGATTTGAATTGATAATCTATAGAAGAACAATGGGACATGCCAAAAAGCCCATAATATTGCTAAAATTATAGTTGCAATAAGTGGGTTATATTTCTCCTGTAATTTAGGTAAAGCATAACCCCGCCAGCCTATTTCTTCGAACAATCCATAGGAGATTGCCCCCACCCAAATCCATAACAAGATTGAAACGGGATCACTAATTCCATTATCAATTAAATACGCGATTAGGTTAATTACATTTCCCGTGAAGATAAAATTTAAACCAATTGCTAACAATAAGAAAAAAGGCACCACCAGACTTGAGAAAAGGATCCAAAAAACCCCGACTTTCCATTTAAAGCATGTTTTCATCAAATCTTTGACACCCTGCTTTCTTCTAGAAATATAACTAACTAAAACAGCTGAAATAGTTGGACCGAAAGCAGCCAAAAAATGCCAGTTTGGATTTACTGTAATTAAGCCAAACTTGGTAAGGATCAATGGTAATGCTAATAACCACGTTGCCATATACGCTATTATGAAGTAAAAGGTTAACGGATGTTTTTTTATCAAATTTTTACACCTTATTTACTATATAAATATTATAGTAATACATACCCCTATTATAATGTTGTGAAATGATTCTAATTTTCATTTAATCGGAGTGAGAAATGGTACTGTTCATTTAAGGGTATTAATCGATGCTTTTAAGACGCTTTCAAATTTATCACATATAAAGTCTGCATCTTCCTCATATATGATGATTGGAGGTTTGATTTTAACTAGATTATGCATCAAAATTCTCCCAGTGGTAGTCATATACGGCATACTTGGACCAAATAGAATATGCTGCCTTATTCCCTCAGCAAGCATTTCATTCATTAAATCTGAGTGTGGTTCTCTAGTTTCTTGATCTTTTACCATTTCGACTCCAATGAATAATCCCGGCCCTCGAATATCTCCAATAACTTCATACTTTTCTTGAAGCTCGCGCAATCTTTTTGTTATTTGTATACCTCGTTCCTCGCAGTTCTCCCCATATTCTGCTTTCTCTATGACTTTTATGGAAGCTAATCCCGCAGTTAGACTAATAGGACTGTTACAAAAAGTAGTATGATCTTCCGAAGGAGTAAATCGCTTTCGTATCTTTTTTGATGCAATCATAGCCCCTAGTGGAAATCCACCACCAATGGCTTTCGTAAAGCACATCATATCAGGAGACACCTCTAGATTTAACTCCTTTTCATATCTTTCCGTGAGTGTAAAATATTTTCCAGTCCTCCAGACGCCCGTTTGACACTCATCATAAATCCTAAAAATTTTTTCCTCATCACAAAGTTCTTTCAGTTTCTCTAAATATTCTGGTGGAAATGGTATATGACCCCCAGGACCTTGGCATGGTTCAAGTAAAACTGCTGCTAATCTCCGTGTGGTCAATCCTGTTATATATTTTTTTGCCAATTCAAAACATTCTAAATTACAATGAGGATCCCTATTACCATATAATCCTTCCTTGTAGTTCCAAAGACATCGATAACAATATGGTTGGGGAATTTTTGGAAACACATCAATTCCGAACGAACGGAATCTGGTAACCGAGTGTATTGGTTGAGAAGCGGTTAACATAGCTAAGCTATTTCCATGATATGCACCCTCAAAAGTAAGGATTTGTTCACCCTCCTTTGATGCAATTAATGAGAGTTTTACAGCAGCTTCAATGGCAGCACCTCCGCCAGAATTATTCACATGTACTCTTCCATTCTTCAATCTTCCTGGTGCTAATTCAGCTAACTTATTAACAAATTTGGCCCTAGCAGGTGATACTACACTTGATTTAACATGAGTTAATCTTTTCATTTGTTCTGAAACCGCATAATTCACATCGGGATTAGCAAAACCTAATGCTAACACCCAATTTTGGGAGGTACAGTCAAGCACTTCTGCAACCTCACCATATTTAAAATTTTTCACTACTACCCACGCAGATCCCGGTTCTTTTGCTTCGAGAAATATATTGGATTCATAATGGACATTTATACAATGATCATCAAAAAGTTTCAATTCTTCCTCACTTAAACCTGCCGAGATGTTGCTTAACTCTTCTTTACTTAATATTTTTGGATTAAAATCCGCCATCATCTATTCCTTTTCAATGGTTTTAAAAAATTTAAAAATGCATTATTCAAAAATCTATTCCTTCATTTATTTTCATTTCTCATGATTAAATCATTAAAATAACTTTTTAATTGGATAATGAATTTGAATTTTTAAGGTGGTATATTGACTCAAATTGACTTTTTTAAAAAACTGTTCTATCCAAAAACACTTGCCTTTATTGGAGCTAATCCACGACGGTATTGGCATTTGGTTGGGTATATAGAAAGATTCCCAAAGGATTCTCTTTATATTGTAACAAATTATTATGAAGAGTTTATGGAAAACCATAAAGAATTATTAAATGGTGTGAACATTTACAAAGATATTTCGGAAATTCCTGATGAAATAGACCACACTGTAATCTCCATTGGGAGAAATAGATTATTAGAAACAATTAAGAAATGCTTAGAAAAAAAGTTTTACACTATTCACATATTTTCAGCTGGTACCGGTGAATTTGATGAGAAAGGATTCGAGATTGAAGCAGAATTATATGAACTATTCAAAAATAATGAAAACAGCAGACTTGTAGGTCCGAACTGTATGGGAATTTACAGTCCACGGGGAAAATTCTCATATAGTACAAATTTTAGTGAAAAAGCCGGAAATTCTGCTTTGGTTTCCCAAAGTGGAGATCTCACTAGTCGAATTGTGGAGAATTTGAACAATAGAGGGGTATATTTTTCTTTTGCGGCGAGTATAGGTAACTCTATCTCCCTTCGATCCTCAGATTTGATCGATTTCTATAATAGAGATGAACACACAGATGTTATCCTATCTTATATAGAAGGATTCTCTCAATTTCGAAAGTCAGAATTTGAGGGTAGGATATTTTTCGAATCATTGAAAAAGAATAAGAAACCTCTTCTTATATTGAAAGGTGGGATCTCAGAGTTAGGAAAAAGAGCGGCAAGCAGTCATACAGGATCGCTTGCCTCAGATGATAGAATCTGGAGCTCTATATTCAAGCAAACAAATGCAATACCTATAACTTCGTTAGAAGAATTACTAGATACGGCCGTATTGTTTAGATTCTGTGGTAATTATGAGCCGAAACATAACAGTATCCTGATGATAACTTGGAGTGGAGGATCTTCAGTTCTAGGAGTCGATTCAATTGACCGTTTGAATGCAGGAATAAACATTCCTGCAATACGAGAACCTACTAATTCCAAAATGAAGGAACTAATCAGAGTCGGTTCAATTACAAATCCATTGGATCTTCCGGATATGAGAGATGACAATGTTCGATTTAAATTATTTAAGCTAGCTGTTAGTGAAGATTACATATCAGGTGCTATTCGACTTGTAAGGAGTCCTAAACGGAGACGGGGGCGACCCACAGATAAAGACACAGAAGAAAGATTCTATGCTGACTTAAAGAGATATAAAGAAGTTTGTGATGAGTTGAGAAAACCCTTCATGCTCAACGTCCCTAATTCTTACGATGAGGATTTCAGAAAAAGATTAATTGAATTAGAAATCCCTGTTTTCCCTAGCTTCGCAAGGGGGGCGAAGGCTTTCTCTAATTTGTTCCAGTATAAAAATCCTAAAAGAAAATAAATGTTGTTTTTTTAATAGATACTTAATTGCAAGTTAAGAACGGTGGTATAGATACCTGTCATATATAGCATGTACAACTTTTTTGGTTGTTTTGTCTCTTAAAAACCGAATTTCTCCTTGTAATTCAGGTGCACCTATAGGTATTGTGAGTACCAAGTTCTCAGCATCTTTTATTGTTAATGGTACATCAAGTTCCCCGTCATCAATTTCGAGATGTGCCCAAAGTATACGATTCTTCATTTCTACTCTTAACGAATAGGCTCCACGATAAGTTTTATAAGTTCCCTTTATTTCAGAAATTAATTTGCTGTATCTAAAAGTAGGTAGACTTTCTGGATCGTTTCCCGTTAAAATTGCTAATATACCATCCACTACCATTGCACAGACCCCTTTTGCATCATTTTCAATAGCAAATACACCTATATAATCTTCTGGCAGAATTGAGAGCCTTGAAGTTGAGGAGAAGAGTCCTCCACCATGCTGGATTAGGGTTCTTCCGAAGAACTCTCCTTTATTCCATCCTAAGCAATAATGCATTTCCGCTCCAGAGGTATAAGGGCTGCGTATTATCGGTTGCCAGAGAAGTTCCATGGTGTCTTCTTTAAGTAAAACGAAATCCTCAAATTTTCCTTTTTGCAGAATTAATTTAATATAATTTATCATTTCATGTGCAGAACTAAGAATCCCCCCAGCAGCATTTAGAAAATCGCCATAAGGATGGGTGAAAGTGACAGCTTTCTTATCTTTTATTGCATAACCAGTACTAGCATCATCAAGCGAATCATTACTGACTTCTTCTGATGTGTAGCTTGTTCGATCCATTTCTAATGGTTCCAATATATGCTCTCTCATGTATTCTACAAATTTTATACCAGTTAAATCTTCAATAAGATAACCTATCAAGGCATACATGTCATTGTTATAAAAGAATTGTTCAGCTGGATCAAATAATCGTTCCTCCTTAGCATTTTTTATATACCATTCTAGATCAGAACGATTTACTAAAGGTGTGAAATTTATATGACGTTTTATATGATGAAGCATCTCAAATATAGTGCCATCAATAGCAGGTAATCCTGTTGAATGACTGAGCAGATGCTTTATTAATACCGGTTTCTCGGGATTTTGGGGAAACCATGGGAAATATTGCACAATAGGATCCTCAATATTTAATAAACCTTTTTCTTGAAGTTGTAATACTGCAATTGCTGTAAAAGATTTGGAAATACTTCCAATTCCTGCCAATGTGTTTTTAGTCATGGGTTTTAACTGATCTAAATTACGGTAACCGAATCCACGTTCAAAAATAATCTCATTTTCCTTTACAACCGAAACTGATAATCCAGGAACTGAGAATTCACTCATCAAATCCATGATTAATGTCGTAAAACGCTCGGATATATTTGAAGTCATAATTAACTGAGTATTTAATAGTTTATTTGTTTTAATAAGAGTGGATACTATTTTTAACTTTAGAAGAATTATTAAATCAAAATTAAAAAGGATAAAAAAATGACCGATTTTGAAGATTTTAAGGGAAAGATTGGAAGAACTCACCATGAATCAACACCATGGTGGCCAGAACCGAAAGGGTTTGGGAAAGATTACCCAAATATAATTATAATTTTGTTTGATGATACTGGATTCTCCCAATTTGGGTGTTATGGTTCAAGCATTGATACACCGAATATCGATCGTCTTGCGAAAGGGGGTTTACGATATACAAATTTCCACACTACAGCATTATGTTCTCCGACTCGTGCATGTTTATTAACGGGAAGGAACCACCATATTGTAGGCGTAAGGGCAATTTCTAACTTTGATACCGGTTTTCCACATATGAGAGGATTCATTACCCCCCATGCTGCAACCATAGCCGAAATCTTACGAGATAATGGATATAGCACATTCATGTCTGGAAAATGGCATTTAACTCCAATGGCTCAAGCGTCTGCCGCTGGTCCTTTTGACAACTGGCCTTTGCAACGAGGATTTAATCGATATTATGGATTCATGCAAGGAGAGACTGACCAGTTTTATCCGCAATTAACATATGATAATCATCCAGTGGATCCCCCGAAGGGACCTAAAGAAGGATATCATGTTACCGAAGATCTCATCGATAAAGCTATTGCCTTTATTCGGGATCATAAATCTGTCTATCCTGAACAGCCATTCTTTTTATATGTGGCTTTTGGTGCTACCCATACTCCACATCAAGCTCCAAAAGAATTTATTGATAAATATAAAGGGAGGTTTGATGCAGGGTGGGATGCTATTCGAGAACAATGGTACAAAAATCAATTAGATATGGGTATCATACCACCTGGTACAAAATTGGCACCTCGTAATCCCGGCGTAGAGCCATGGGATTCGTTATCCGAAAAAGAGAAAAGATTTGCTTTAAAACTACAAGAAACTTTTGCTGGATTTCTTGATCACACCGATCACCAGATTGGCAGACTATTAACATTTCTAGATGAGATGAATATTACAGATGATACTATGATAATCTTACTATCAGACAACGGTGCTGCTCCTGCAGGGGGTAGATTAGGGGTAATGCATGAATTCAAATCATTCAATGGGATACCAGAAGACATAAATAAGGTTCAAGATTTAATTGATTTGATTGGAGGACCCCATAGTTATCCAAATTACCCTTTGGGATGGGCACAGGCAGGAAATACTCCCCTTAAGTGGTATAAGCAATTTACTTATGGAGGTGGGGTTCGTGATCCTTGTATAATTCATTGGCCTACTCGTATTAAGAATGGTGGCGGGATTCGAAATCAATTCCACCATGTGTCTGATATTGTACCCACAATATTAGAAACACTTAATATAGAACCTCCTTCTACATTTAAGGGATATGATCAATTACCTATCTCCGGTAAATCTATGGTTTATACTTTTGATTCAGCAGATGAACCAACACAAAAAGATGTTCAATATTTTGAGATGTTTGGACGTCGAGGAATATGGGCTGAGGGATGGAAAGCTGTAACAAATCATCAACAGGGAGCGCCTTATGATGTGGAAGAATGGAATTTATATAATTTAAATGAAGACTTTTCTGAATGTAACAATTTGGCTGAGAAAAATCCCGAGAAATTACGGAAACTTATTGATTTATGGTGGACAGAAGCGGGGAAATATGATGTTTTACCTCTTGATGATAGATCTGGTGAACTTTTTGCACCTCGATTTCTCCCAGGATATCCACATCATCCCAACCGAGAATATATCTATTATCCTCCTATGTCTCAGCTACCTTCGGATGCTTCTCCGGCTATTGGGAATCGCTCTTGGATAATGACTGCAGAAATTGTAAGACCCGATGAAAAGACCGATGGGGTAATTTTCGTATATGGTACTCAAAATGTAGGATTAGGCTGCTATATTAAAGATAATCTTCTTGTATTTGATTATAATATATATAAAGATCATTATGTCGTACGCTCCAGTCGAAAGGTTCCTACAGGCCAATGTACAATAGAAGTAAAGTTTCGAAGAATCGACTATAGGGGTACTATTACTCTAGTAATAGATGGAGAAGAATGTGGTTCCATCGATGTACCATCAGTATTAAGAATGATATCTGCATCAGGACTACAGATTGGGAGGAATCATTTATCCCCTATCACCAATGACTATAATATACCCTTTAATTTCAAAGGTACTATAAAATATGTTAAATTCAAGCTACTACGCTATAAACCTACAGCAGAAGACAACCAAAAAAGATTTGAAGCAGAGATGGTAAAACAATAGTAAATCAAAGTTAGTGGATTTTAGCGTTTCATAGATTTTTTGCCTTAAATAATCCACCTATACCTGTAATTTTAAAAAAACTTTTTTCTTCAAGTATTTTTATTATTGCGGTTTCAACTTCAGTTTTCTTTCTTTGAAATTTGGTAAAATTTTCACCTAAAAACATGGATTCAATATACATCATTAGTACTTCAACAGAGGTAATATTTACATTATTGTTATATTCGTAAAACTGTATTTCGGAAAAATAAGGTTTTAGGACCTCTCTACCGGATTCATTTCTAAATTCACTGAAAAATTTCAACCTTCCTCCTGAATATAGGTCAAACTCAGAGAGGAAATCTTTTAATTCTCTCAGATGCACTTGACTATTCGTTGTTGCAATGAATCTACCACCTGGTTTTAATATTTTCTTTACTGATTTAAGTGTTTTTTGAATATTCGAAATGTGATATAACATATGACATCCTACTACTACATCAAATGTCTTATCTGGATATGGAATTTTCTCTGCATCAATAATCTCATATGTAATAGGAAGCTTATACGGTTGTAAGTTTTCTTCTGCTTTCTTAATCATTTTTTCTGAAAAATCTGAAAGAATAATAGAGCAAGTTAAGGGGATTGTATTAAAATTTTCAAGCCATAATTGTCCCGTTCCACAACCAAGTTCTAATACTTTTTCATATTCTTGAAGTTGAATTTTTGAAAAAATCCACTTTGGAAGTGATTCTGGATTTGATCCATAGGACCAAAGCTTCATTCGGTTCTCCAAGTTCTGATGGGTTTTATACTGTTGTTCAGCGAATTCTTTGATAATATTCTTATTTTTCATTTTTCTATGCTTCTATTACTTTCTTACATTCAGTAGTTTAACCTTTAGGTAAGGCTAAAATGAATTTTAAGTAGTTTTTTGTTTTAATAAGAATGGATATTATTTGTATCTACGTAAGATTCTAGTCTAAAAAGTAGTAGAAATTTTAGTTGTGTCATTTTTTTTTCAAGGAATGAAAAACCTTATTGATAATCATAATTTTGAATTTTTAAGGTGGTATATTGACTCAAATTGACTTTTTTGAAAAAATGTTCTATCCGAAAACACTTGCTTTTATTGGAGCTAATCCCAGAAGAATTTGGCATTTGGAAGGTTACGTTAATTGGTTCCCAAAAGATTCAGTCTATGTTGTCACAGACTATTATGATGAAATAATGGAAAAACACAAAGATTTCTTAAAAGATGTAAACGTTTACAAAGATATTTCAGAGATACCGGATAAAATAGACCACAGTTTAATTTCGGTAAATAGAAATAGATTAATTAAAACGATAAAGACATGCCTAGAAAAAAAATTCTATACGATCCATATTTTCTCAGCTGGAACTGGTGAATTTGATGAAAAGGGAGTTGAAATTGAATCAGAATTGTATGAGCTATTCAAGAACAACGAAAGTAGCCGACTTATTGGTCCTAATTGTATGGGAATTTATAGTCCACGTGGAAAATTCTCATATAGTGGTCTTTTTAGTAAACAGGCAGGTAATTTTGCCTTAGTTTCGCAAAGTGGGGATCTTACTAATCGGATAGTTTCGAGTCTAAACAATAGAGGTATTTATCTTTCTTACGCGGCGAGTGTGGGTAATTCTATTTCCCTAAGATCTTCAGATTTCATAGATTTTTATAATAGAGACGATGACACAGATGTAATATTATCTTATATGGAAGGCTTCTCTCAATTTCGTGAATCAGAATATGAGGGTAGAATTTTTTTTGAATCATTGAAAAAAAATAAGAAACCTTTGCTTCTTTTGAAAGGAGGAATTTCAGAGTTAGGGAAGAGAGCAGCAACTAGTCATACGGGATCATTAGCTACAAACGATGCAATATGGAATTCTATATTCAAACAAACAAATGCAATTCCAATAGAATCATATCAAGAATTAATAGATACTGCTGTAATCTTTAGATTCTGTTCTCATTGTGAACCAAAACATAATAGTGTATTGATGATAACGTATAGTGGAGGATCTTCAGTGCTAGGTGTAGATGCAATATCTCGTTTGAATGCAGGAATAGAAGTCCCCCCCATCCAGGAACCCACTCATTCAAAAATGAAAAAATTAATCATGGTAGGCTCTATAGCTAATCCTTTGGATCTTCCAGGTATGAGAGATGATAAAATCCGATTTGAATTGTTAAAACTAGCTATTAATGAAGAATATATATCAGGCGTTATTCAACTTAACTCCGGACCTAACTTCATGGGAAGAGCCATGGGTAAAGAATCAAAAGAGAGATTTTATGCAGGATTAATCAAATGGAAAAAAACGTGTGAAACACTGGGAAAACCCTTTATGATATACACTCCAAATACGAACAACAAAGAATTTAGGAAAAAACTCATTGAATTGGAGATCCCTGCTTTTTCTAGTTTTGCAAGGGCGGCTAAAGCTTTTTCAAATCTATATCGATATAAGAATTTTAAACAAAATACCTGAACAAATGAAATTATAAAATTCAAAGAAATTTGAGTCAGAAAGAATGAATTATTTTGAAAATTTTAATAGTAAAATCAGAAGGACTCACAAAGATTCAAGTTCTTGGTAGCCTAGACCCAAAGAATTAGGAAAAGATTTCTCAAATATTAAAGGAGCAGATGGTTCAAATTGACTAAGGGAGAATATTTATGGGCTATTGGTGGAAAAATAGAAAATAGAGTAGCTGTTGGAGATACAACTGTATATAATATCGGCGCAAATGAATGGTATAGCAGTGAAAGTGGGCAATTAACGCCAATGCCCCATCCAGTTCAGGGTGCAGGATGGACATTTTTCGATAATAAAATCTTTTGCTTCGGTGGGAAAACAGAAGCTCATTCTGGATGCTCTGATTATGTTCAAGTATATAAAATTGAAGATGACAGTTGGGAACTCTACAATAAAATGCCAGGACCACGGAGCAAATTAGGGAAGTTTTATCCTGTTATCGATAACTGTTATATATTTCTGTTTGGGGGTGATAATGTTCAAGGGACATTTAATCGTGTTAATTGGAATTGGAGATATGATCTCTTAACTGATTTATGGGATACTGATGTTCGCGATGCTCCATTTTCTCAATCATTTCCTATTCCCAGTTATCATAACGGATGGTTGTATTATAGCACAGGGAATACCGGTAATCAACCCCTGAATTCATATGAAGGGTCATTAAATCAGCGTTATAATTATAAAACGGATAAATGGGAGGTCTTGAAACCCTGTCCAATTCCAACTACAGATGGAACTGGAGTTAAATGGCATAATGAACTACACGTAATTGGTGGATGGAATACAAATCGAGATTTTTATAATCCAAAAAGAGAAAACTATAAAGGTTCTGTAAGAAAACAGCACTTAGTTTATAATTACGATTCTGATATTTGGAGATTCGATTCTCAATTACCAGCGCATTGGCATCATGGAGGTGCTTGTGCTAATAGAAACTTTATTTGGCAATTTTTAGGCACTATTGATGAAGAGTTTGATGCTAAATCCTCAAATCCACACACAAATAGGCTCTTTCGATGGGATGGAAAAAACTGGAAAGAATTCAGAGAAGCTCCAGTTCGAAAAATGAATTTTGGTGCGATCTATACTACATTTGGACCCAATTTCTAGAATCTCTAAATCCTTTTATTTCAGATTAGGTTGCATTTTTCCATTTCTCGATCGCTCTCTTAAAATCAGTCGTATAGCCAGTATGAGATGTAAGTAGCATTTTCACATTTTCCAATTCAGCCACTTTTCTTATGGATTCAAGTAGCTGGTCGAAGTCTGAACTAATAAATTTAAAAAAAGGCTTAACCTTACCACTCTTTAAACGAAGTAAATCACCACTAAACAAATATTCATTATCTATTAAAAAGGAGGTATGACCTTGTCTATGCCCTGGAGTACTAATAGCTTGAACCTTTATTGCCCCTACCATAACTATCTCATTATTTTCTAGATATTGGTAATTATCTCGATTTTCTAGCTTCGAACCTTTCCCAAAATATACATTTGCATTACTAAACACAGAAAGACCACCAATATGATCGGGATCGGAATGTGTGACAAAAACATCTGTCATCTTTTTTGGATCAATATCCACTTTCAATAACCCTTTTTCCATGCCTTTTACAGAAGTACCCGCATCAATTACAACCATATCTGAACCTTTTGTATAAATAAAAATATTTGCAATCCCGCTTTTGACACTTTTAATAGTCTCAGAAATAATACCTGTTGGAATTAAAGGGAAATTCGCTTTGTACAACCAATAAATCACAACCAATATAAGAAATATGATTCCTAATACAATAATTAAAATATAGTACCATTCCATTGAACTCATCAAGGATCTGTTAATTGATGTTTAAAAAAAGGAAGTCTTTTTTACTAAAAAATTATATTGCATTAAAGATTTATGAATCAAGACAAGATTAACTTAGAAATCTAGTACAAAAAATATGAAATGGAACTACTTTATAAGTGGTATCGTTTTAACATTTGTCTTAATTTCACTTTTTTTGGTAGAAATTTTTATATTAAATTCGTTTTTTTGGAGTTTCTTAATCGCAGTGGGTACTATTTTGAATTTTATTCATATCCTTACCCATAAATTTAATTGGGAACTTGATACAAAAAAAGTACTTGCCACCTATTTCATTCTTAGCACCTCATTGATGATTATAGAATACATTATAACGAGTAGTTTTCTATGGAGTTTTTCTTTAACCATTATGTCGTTGTTCTTTGTAGGTCATTATTTAGCTACAGGATTCAATAATTTATTCAAGCAATTTCACATTAAAGAAGTATATCGAAGCGTTATTAGCTTCTATTTAGCTTTTGTTTACTTCTATATCCTACTCTATATTTTCCTTCAAACATTACAACAAACCTCCCTCTTGATTGAATTTAGTTTTATATTTTATATCTCCTTAATTTGTATGATTTTACTAACTATAAATTCTTTAATTAGAATAGTTGCAGTTGTTTTCCATAGACGAAAACATGAACTATTTCCAATTAATAGGATAGAATATGCCGCATTATATAACTTGGGTAAGGCAACTAGTAATCGTCTAAGTTTTTTAGAATTAAAAGAAAGAATCAAAGGTATATTCAATATTTTTATTAAAAATGTGTATTTTGATGAAAAAACAGCAAAATCCAGTATTTATTATTTATGTGCTCTTGGATATGCGGATATTATTAATAATGAAGTGTTTCTGAATAAATTAGGTCGGGAACAAGAAAAGTTATGGAAAGAAACATTACACACGCAAATGAGAAAGTTCAACTTAATTTTGAATAGAAATAGTGTATTGATAAGATCCTTTATAGGCTTGTTTGTCCTCAGTCTACTGAAGATTTTTATAGGATTTTTCAACTCAGAATCTTTATTCGCTGAAGGATTCGAAAATTTGCTAGATTGTGCTGCTGTTGTTCTTATCGTAATTGGGATTAAATTTAAAAAAGAAAAATTGGTAAATGTTATCATAATAAGCTTGATGACTTTTACTGGGGGCTCAATTCTACTAAATTCCGTACAATCTTTAATAATTGGTCCTGAACCTATTTCTAATGTGTCATATATCGTGATTATTGCTCTAATATCAATATTCTTAAATACTTACCTACGAATATTGAAAAATTTTGTAGGAAAAAAGAATCGGAATTCCTCACTTATAGCGAGTGCAATAGATTCAAAAGTGAATATTATCATATCTATAAGCATCATTATGGGTGCTCTTTTATCGAATCTGGGATCATCCTTAGGAATTGCTTTTTTTTATTATTTTGATCCGTTAATAGCTATACTTGTATGTTTCCTCATATTCAAAGAAGTTTTTGAAATTATTCGTGATCTAATAACTTCAAAGGAAGAAGAAATTGAATTTGAAAAATTTGAAATGTCCTATGAAAAAAATTTTAAAGAATACATAACCAAATGGATACTCACCGTTTATAACGATGATCCTACTTTGCAACTCACCTCTAAACAATTATCTGAATATTTTATGACGTCTTTAAAAAAAGGAGAAGAGGTTTATACGGAGTTCGCCTATTTCGGCTTATATATGTTTCAAGAAAGAGGAATAAATGCGGTGATAAACGATTTACTTAACGAAGAATTCTTAATACAATACGATAATGGATTTCTTGAGCTGACAAAAAGAGGAGAATATTTCTATGAACACCTTTATTCACAAGAATTACTGAAAGAACTAAAAGATCCTTTTGATTTCTTCTTTGATGAACAAATAAGGTTTGATAGTATAAAAACAAGAAAACAGGAAGTATTAGAAAAACTCAATTCCTCTAATTAGATTATTTACCATAAGATAATTTATAAAAGCTAGGATCTATGTTATTGATTTGTAGCTGATTAAAAATTTGTGGTTTGTACTTGATCTCGAATTCAAAAAGATTTTATCCCCTCGCATTGGTTAACATTACCAATCGGTGTACTCTGAGATGTAAACATTGCTTTGTCTTTCGCGAGGGCAATCCTAACAAACCTACAAAAAGTAATGAAATGCCTGCTGAAGTAATGCTTAATGAGATTAAAAAGTATAAACGAAAATACGGTATTTATTCCATGTTGTGGATGGGAGGAGAACCTCTTCTTCGAAAGGATGTGTTAAAGCCAGGGATAAAAATTTTTCCTCGAAATGTTGTTACCACTAATGGAACACTCCCCCTAATAAATTTAGGTTCTAGTACAATATGGGTTATTTCATTAGATGGACCAGAAGAAATGAATGATGAAATTCGTGGTAAAGGGTGTTTCAAAAAAGTTATTTCTAACCTTCTGGATTTGCCTGATGATTTTACTGGTGATCTTCAAAGTCAGTGTGCAGTTACGAAGAAGAATGAAGACTGTATGGAGGAACTTGTTAAGTTTTTAATGAAAGAAACTCCAATTAGAGGATTAACATTTTCTTTTTATGTCCCTAAGAAAAATGATACTTCTGAATTCACTTGGAAATCCTTAAAGGAACGTGATTATGCTGTGAAGAAAGCTCATAAGTTGAAAAAGCAGTATCCAAAATTCATCCTCAATAATGAGTTTGCATTTGAGTTGTTATTATCCCAGAATGCCTTATCAGTGACTAATAACTGTCCGATGAGGAAATATTTATTACCTCTTTATTTAGGAGATAAGGGATTTGAGATTCCTTTCTGCTGTCATGGTAATGATGTGAACTGTGATATGTGTGGATCCTTTGGAGTATTTCATATGGCTGCGGTAATGAAAAAAAACCCTAAAATTGATTTTGGACATAAAGATAGTTCACATGAGTTATACTTTTAAACTATTTTTAATCAAAAGATAGTAACTATATTTATTGGAAGATGATGTGCTATGAGTAAAATTAAGTTTGGGGTCACGATGAATGCTACCCCTGAAATTTTATACAAGGCTGATTATGATGCAGTAAAACAAATCGCAGTAGAATGTGAAAATTTAGGCTACGATTCGGTATGGGCAATGGATCACCTTACGTGGGGTGCATTTGAAGAGGGAAATGTTTTCGAAGCTTGGACGCTACTTTCTGCCTTGGCTATTGAAACGAAAAAAGTTAAACTCGGACCTTTAGTAGGGTGCAATTCTTTTAGAAGTCCTTCCCTAACCGCAAAAATTGCAGCCACTTTAGATGTGATCTCCAATGGAAGACTGATCTTTGCCTATGGAGCTGGCTGGAAGGAACCGGAATATCGAGCTTATGGCTTTCCATTCGAAGACCCAGTTACCAGATTGAAAAAAATGAGCGAAGGAATAACACTGATAAAGAAACTCTGGACTGAAGAAAGAACGACTTTCAAGGGAGATTTTTACGAGGTTAAAAATGCAGTTTGCAATCCAAAACCAGTGCAAAAACCTCATCCTCCCATCATGATTGGGGGAGGTGGAGAAAAGTATACACTGAGGGTTGCTGCTGAAATCGGAGATATATGGGATCGATGGGGAGCTTCTATAGAAGAGTATACAAGAAAGGTTAATATTTTACAAGAACACTGTGATAATCTCGGAAGAAGGTTAGATGATATTAAACTCTCATGGAGTGGACCATTTCTGATTGCAAAAGATGAAAAACAATTGAATAAAAGAATAGGGATCTATGGGAGAGAAAGGGGCATTTTTTGTACATATGATAACTGTATAGGAGTATTACAAGAATTTATCGACTTAGGTTGTGAGCAATTCGTTTTTGTTCTAAGTGGATTTAAAGATGAAAAAGAGACCTTTATGGATGAAATAGGTTCATCTTTTTAGAAAATTTTTTGTTTCTTCATTCAATTTGGTTTATTTCTTAATTTCTGTTTTACCCCATATGAGTGATTCTGTTTCAAATCCCTATCTTTCGAGTTCTTTTACTAAAAAGGAATAAATTTTATCAATATCCGAATTTGTCTTCAAACTATCATCAAGTAGAACTGCTTTCATTGTAGAATATATCAAATTATAAAAAAAAGTATTAAAAATTAGAATAATAAGAATTTTTCGGTAATTACACTCTCCAGAGAAGATTGGAGAAATTACTCTCTATATTTAACTGATCCAAGAGTGTTGATACTCCTCCTCGATGATGGGTGTGATGATTGAACAAATGAAGCAAAATACGCCATGTAATGTAAGTAAACTCTCCACGTCGTCCCTTCAATGTGATTGACGCTGAATATTGGTCTGGAGAAAGCGTAGTTATCACACGCTCCAATACTTTATCAACTTCTCCTCTTACGGAACTAAATTCAGAAAGGGTTTTCCAGTGAAGTTCTTTTGGAGGTATTCGTTCAATTTTATATTCTTCTATCAATGGGAGTACAAAATCTAATTCTGGTACATTCTCTCCCAGTGCTCTTAGCCAGCCTATATCCGACGCTAATTGGTGATCTAATAACCCTAAAATTGATCCAAAATAAGATCCTAAATCTTCAGTCAATTTAGAAGGCTCAAGTTTCTCTAAGACATCCACTGCTTCTTTATTCGTCATGGTGTTATACTTAACAAGCAATTCAAAAACATCCTTAATATTTTCTGGCATAATCTATTACTTCCATTTAATACTAATTTTATCGTTTAATTATTTTATATTGGAAAGGTTAAGAAGATTGATGTTTCTTTTTGGTCAGATAAAATAAAAAAAAGGAAAATATTTTCTCCTTAAATTCTACGATTTAAACCTCTTTTCAAAATGTAACATACTTTTAAACCTCTTTTGCATAAACGGGAGTCATTCCGGTTATTAATAGTTTAGATTTACTAGATTAGATTAAGTTACCCTCCATATCATAAATTTCACCAGAATTTTTTTCACAAAAATTTATCGACTTAGGTTGTGAGTAATTCATTTTTGTCCTAAGTGGATTCAATGATGAAAAAGAGACCTTTATGGATGAAATAGGTTTATTATTATAGAAAAAGTTATCTAACTATTATTTCCTTTTTAATGAATTAAATTGACGAAAGGAGCACTCTCTTAGCTAGATTAATTTGTCAATCTGGAATTAAAAATAATAAAAGTAAGATATTAGATTATTAAATTCCGAAAAGTTCTTCTACTATTTAAGAATCTTTAACCTACTATCTAGTGCTTTTCAAGATATAGTAACCCTCAGCGATGGTTTCACCGAATTACGCTCTCGCAAGGAGACTGGAGAAATTATTCTCTGTACCAAGCTGATCCAAAAGTAGTGATACTCCCCCTCGATGATGTATATGATGATTGAATAGTAGAAGCAAATTACGCCAAACAATTGTAGTGAACTTTCCCCGACGTCCCTCTATTGTGAATTCTGTCAGATATTGTTCAGGAGAAAGCGTAGTGACCATGCGTTCTAATACTTCATCAACTTTTATTCGTACGGAATTATATTCAGAAAGCGTTTTCCAGTGAATTTCTTTTGGTGGTAATCTTTCAATTTCAAACTCTTCTAATAAAGGGAGTATAAAATCTAACTCTGAAACATTTTCTCCCAACATTTTAAGCCAACCTATATCAGAAGCCAATTGGTGATTCAGGAGCCCTAGAATGGACCCAAAATAAGATCCTAAATCCTCCGTCAATTTGGAAGATTCAAGACCCTCTAAAACTTTCACAGCATCTTTATTCGCCATAGCATTGTACTTAGCAAGTGTTACAAATACATCTTTAATATTTTCTGACATTATATATTACCTCCATTAAATATTAAATTTAGAGTATAAATAATTTATATTGGAAAGGTTAAGAAGATTGATGTTTCTATTTGACCCATTAAAATAAAAAAAAAAGAAAAATGTTATATCCTTAAATTCTGTTATTTAAACCTCTTTTCAAAATGTACTATATTTTTATATCTCTTTTGCATAAATGGGAGTCAGTCCGGTTATTAATAGTTTAGAACTACTAGATGAGATTAAGTTACCCTCCATATCATAAATTTCACCACTTGAATGGAGAATATTATGACCTTCATTAATAATCTTTCCCTGAACTGTGATTTTTTCTTCCACTTTAACTTTTCCTATGAAATCAACATGAAAATCTATAGTAATTGGAAATCCTGCATAACCAAGAGTAGCTACTGCCATACCAATAGCGTTATCCAACATACCACATTGTATTCCTCCATGGAGTACATTGACAGGATTAGCCATCTCCGGTCTTACTGAATATTCTAATTCTACAAAACCACGTTCTACCTTTAAAAGTGTTCCATTTAACCATCTAGCATAAGCAATTTTAGCAAAATCTTTTAATTCTTTTCCTTTCCAAGAATTAAAGAACTTTAACATCCTTTTTGAACGCTCATTAATATCTTCAGACATTTTGAATTATCACTTAAATCTTTTTTCTAATGTTTTTTGATGTAAAGCAAAAGCTAGGAAGAGAAAACCAAATCCAAAACCTAATAGAACTCCGAAATCAATTAACAGTCCAAACGCTCCGAACGCACTATTTACGCCTAATCCAACGTTTATAATATCAAGACAATAAGTGATCGGTGAGATCACTGATGTAGGAAGCGAGGCAATTGGCATGAAAAGTGGGCTGATAAAGAGCAAGGGGAATTTAATAAATATTTGTAAAATCATAGTATTTCCGGGATTTCTAGTGGGTGGGGCAGAAATAATCAAACTGAAACTAGAAAATACTAAGGCAGCAATGATCATTCCCGCAATAATTAGAGCATAATTTAACACCAAACTGCTTGAAAGGAAGATTATTCCTAAAATTAATGGAATAGATGAGAATATTACCCCATATATGAATGAACTCCAGATACTACCAAGTAGTATTGTTTTAATCGAAATTGGACAGGTTATTAAGCGTTCAAATGTACCGCGCATAGTCTCCCAAGGAAAAATTATCGGTCCCATTGATGTTGAGGTTAAAAAGATAACCATTGCTATTATTCCAGAAATTAAAAATGGCGGCGAAATAGTTCTTCCGACAGTAAAAGCGAAGAATAGGATTATTGGAAAAAAAATTCCCTGAATTAGCACCGGAGGTTTATTGTAGTAAATTTTCAAATCTTTTTTGGTTATTGTTAAAGATCTTTTTAATTGGGTTACGAAATTACTAAATTTGGGCTTTTCAATTAATGAGAATTCACTACTTATTTTTATCACCTCTTTCAACAATTCTTAAAAACGCATCTTCTAATGTTGGTTGATGAGTATTTAATTCTTTTATAATTAGATGATTCTGTTTGCTATAATCTACAATTTCACATACACTCTCATGAATATCTTCCACAATTACATGAACTCCTTCCTTAACAGTTTGAACTTCTCTTACAGATGCCAGTTTTTCTATTTGAGTAATATCATTTCCGTTAGCAAAGTAAAAATCAATGGCTTTATAATCTTGAGTTAATTGTTTTAAGTTTTCAGGAGTATCCAAACTGATAATTTTTCCATGGTTAATAATGGCTATTCTTTGGCATAATTCATTCGCCACCTCCATGTCATGTGTGGTCAGGAAAATAGTTACACCTTTTTGATTATATTCCTTAATCAGATGTTTAATTATACGAGCAGATTGTACATCTAAACCGCTTGTGGGTTCATCTAAAAACAGAATTTCTGGATTACTCATTAAAGACATACATAATAATAACCTTTGTTTCATTCCCTTCGAATATTTCAATGCTTTCAAATTTCGCTTCTCAAATAATTCGAATTTTTTAAGTAGGGTTTCTGCTTGCTCTAAGCGTTCCTTTTTAGGAACACCATAGATTTCTCCTATGAATAATAAATTTTCTAATCCTGACAAATCAAAGTATACATTTGCTTCCTCAGGAACGTTTCCCGTAATTTCTTTAACGAGTATTTGATTCTTCCACACATCATATCCAAAAATTGATACATTCCCTTTGTTAGGTCTTAACACCCCTGTCATCATTCGAATTGTAGTAGTTTTCCCAGCACCATTAGGACCCAAAAATCCAAAAATTTCGCCTTTTTTCACCTCAAAACTAATATCATCAACAGCACGAACCAAACCCAATTTTGTCTGTGGCCCATTAGGTCCCATTTTCCCCTTTTTACCTATTTTTGGAGTTTCAAAATGTTTTACTAAATTTTTAACAGTAATCGCACTCATAATACCACCTTTTTTATTAGAACTGAGTTATTTTTCTTCTTCTACTTGAATGTGCTTTAATAGTTCGTTAATTGGTTGATCTCCATGGCATTTTATAATTTGATTCAAAGTACAACCATGTGGATGGTTTTCTTTTATATCAGGCTTATCACATGCACATCCTTCTGATTCTTCTATTTTCATTTTTATTTACCTCAATTATTAAAATGAACTTTTTTTATGATATTTTTTATATTAAATTTAATTAGTTAAATTCTAGATTAAACTAATCAAAACACATATTTAAATATATCGAAATTATATTTATATTAACATACTAAAATAATTGAAAAGTACTTATTATGACGAAGGAAATCGATATTTCAGAAATAGCTAATTATGTAAAAGCATTGCATTGTGGAATCCGGTGGAAATTGATTGAGATTTTGCAGGATGGGCCTAAAAGTTCTGATCAAATTTTTCAGATTTTAACAGAGAGTAATCTTTCCTCAGACAGTAATCCTGAAGAATGTCAAGGACGATGCAAACAAGATTCTTACGAAGATCTAAAAAAACCATCGTTTTATTATCACCTAAGAGAACTTGAAAAGGTTGGAATTATAGAATTAGATAAATATCAACCCAGTAAAGAAGGCAGAGCTCCAGAAAAAGTCTGGAAATTAAATATTGATAAACTTGTTATAAATTTTAAAGTGTAATTTTTTACACTTTCCAGAGTAGATTTGAATAACTATTCTCGATATTAAGTTGGTCTAAAAGTACTGCTACTCCTCCTCGATGATGTGTATGATGATTAAATAATTGAAGCAAAATCTTCCATACAATGTAAGTAAACTTCCCACGGCGTCCCTCTAAAGTTATAGATGTTGAATATTGGTCAGGTGAAAGCGTAGTAACCACCCTTTCTAACAACTTATCAACCTCTACTCGAATAGTATTATAATCGGAAAGGGTTTTCCAGTGAAGGTCTTTGGGGGGTATCCGTTCAGTTTGATAATCTTTCAATAATGGGAGTAAAAAATCTAAATCTTTAACATTTTCTCCTAGCACTCTTAGCCACCCGATGTCTCCAACTAATTGGTGATCTAAAAGACCTAAAATAGAGCCATAATAAGAACCTAAATCTTCAGTCAACTTTGAAGATTCAAGACCCTTAATGACTTCTACTACTTCTTTATTCGTCATAGTATTATATTTTGCGAGTATATCAAATACTACTTTAATACTTTCTGGCATATATCATTACCTCCTTTTAATGCTATTTTTATAGCTTAATTAAATTATATTGGAAAGATTAAGAAGATTGATGTTAATTTTTATTAGATTAAACCAAAGTTCTCAAATCAAAAGGTAGAACAGATATCTTTAAATTCTGTAAACATAAGATATTAATTGCACATTTTTTTATGTAGTACCTTTTAATAAAAATCAATTCATTTGACATATTTCCTTTCGATCTTTATTTCGCGCTTATAAAGAGAAAAAAGGTAATCAAAAAATGATTTTTGAAAGATTATGAAAAACCTATTTTTCCCGCATGTCAATGATTTGATTTATATAGTCATATCATTATGATGTTCATATAATATTTTACATATATTACAAATGTGTATAAGAATATAACAAGGAAACAAGGGGTTTCAAGTTGAGAGTAAATAAAAACAAAATTTGGATTTTGTCAATTTTATTAGTCGGATTGATTTCTACCGTTTTTCTGAATAAATTAAATTTTGAAAAGAATGATTTCAATGATATATCTAACGAAGATTTTTTCTCAAAGATTCGATTATCTTCCCCATCAGATAAGAATTGGTGGGATTCTTCATATAAATATCGCACAGTTATACATATAATCAATATACATACTGGTGTTCTTCCCAAAGGATATTCTGTTAATATTTCCGTAAATACAAGTAATCTTGTTTCCAATGGAAAATTAAGATCCGATGGTAAAGATCTTCGAGTAGTTTGGTATAATTCTTCCAGTACAACGTGGTTGGAACTTGATCGTGTAAATGATACCAACTTCAATACAGAAAATACACAAATTTGGTTTAAAACTCAAGCCTCTATATCCCCTAGCGTAGATGATACTAATTATTATCTTTATTATGGTTATGAAGATGCAAATGATCCACCGACAAATAAAAGTAAAATTTATGATTTCTTTGACGATTTTACTCAAGCTGATGGAGATGCTGATAGCTGGACAGTGACTCTAGGAACTGGTTGGTCTGTTATAAATAATGAATATCGACAAAATGAATTGTCTCTCGACCGTAGGACCATTTTAGATACATATACTGTAGAAAATGCAACAATAGAAGTGCGAATTAAGCATAGTGGAGTTGGTACCATGTTTGGAGGAGGAGTTATGTTCCGATATTCCAATGGAAGCAATTTTTATACCAGTGGACCTGGATTTTGGGGAGATGAAGTGGGAACTGGTAGATGGACTAGCGATGCTCCTTTACAATTGGATGGAACGGGTACGGAATTAGATTTAATAAAAGATAATTGGTATGATTTAAGAATTGAAATGCTTGGAAACCATTATGATATTTATTTAAATGATACCTTAAAAAACAGTGTTACTAATAATGATCATTTAAATCCTGGTCAGATTGGGTTTATGACTTATACAGATCAATTAGATGTCTATTTTGATGATTTGAAAATTGCTCTATTAGTTGAAACACAACCAACTTTAACGACGGGCACTGAAGAAATATATAGTTCCTGGTTTAATAAAAATTGGAATTATCATAAAACAATAACGGTTACCTCCAGCTCGGCTACTGTCCCTTCAGATTACGCAGTTTCCCTGAACTTTGACCATGAATCCTTAGTCAGTGCGGGAAGGTCAAATGTAAATGGCGATGATGTCCGGGTTGTATATTGGAATGGTTCTGATTGGCAGGAATTAGACCGGATGATAGATCCAGGTTCCTCATGGAACAGCAGCTCAACAAAGATCTGGTTCAAAACACAAGCAGCTATAGCAGTATCTTCGTTTGACAATAATTATTACCTATACTATGGCAATACATTGGCAGGATCACCCCCGACCAATAGTGATAATATATTTTTGTTCTATGATGACTTCGAAAGTGGAAATTTTAACTTATGGGATGGGAATAATACAGATTCTGGAGATTCAATAACTGTATCAAGCGATATGGTTCATACCGGGAATTATTCCGCAAAAGCGCAAGTAGACGACGTTGAAAATGCCCAAGCTATGATTTGGAAAGATATTAATGGTTCTACATCTCTTTTTACTGAAATTTATATTTATTTGGATCCCAGCTTCTATACTAGCGATCATGTAACCATCATGCAGATTGTAGATATGTCTGCAGGGTGGCAAAATCTTCTAAGTGCAACTATATACCAAGATATGTCTTTATATATGTGGAATGATTATGTTGACGAGGCATATGGATTTCAAGCTACTAATAATATATCAACAGGAACCTGGCATTTATTGGAAATGCAAGCAACCTTTTCAGAGACAAATGGGGAGGCTAGATTATGGATGGATGGAAATTTAGAGGTGGAACAAACATCAATAAATTTAAGTGATTCAAATTCAATCCGATTCTGTGAAGGGTATTACTGGGGCAGTCCTAAAAATGAAACCAATACTTTTTACATAGATAATACTTATTTGAGATCATATGTTTATCCAGAACCGGTTTTAGCACTTGGAACAGAAGAAATGTTAAGACCTTCCTTAAATGATTTTGATTATTATAAAGAAATAACAATTGACCATACGAAAGTCTCAGGTTCAAGTGATCTTATTGATTTTCCCGTGTTAATTTCTATTTTTGATTCAGATTTACACAATCATGTTCAACCAGATGGGGATGATATTGCTTTTTATAATGGATCCGAATGGTTAGATCACGAAATAGAGCTATTTGATCAAGATTTTAATCTAACTCACGCTCAATTGGATGCCTGGGTTCGGGTTCCCTCTTTATCACCCTCTACAGATACTGTCATTAAAATGTATTATGGAAATGCTACTATGGGATCTCAAGAGAATCCAAGTGGAGTATGGGATTCAAATTTTGCAGGAGTATGGCATTTATCTGAGGATCCTGCAGGAACAGTGTATGATTCTACTTATAGAAATAACCATGGTACTTCTTATGGTTCAATGGATTCTGGAGATCAAATTCTTGGGAAAATAGATGGGAGCATAGATTTTGACGGAAATGATGACAACATTGGCACAGAAGAAAATAATCTTCTAGCCGGTTGCTCAAGTCTTACAATGTCTGCTTGGATAAAACCTACTTCCACTCAATTAGATTACTGTGGAATAATTGAATATGACAATACTACTGATGTTAGTAGTTTTGATGCTGGGATGGAACTACGATCAACAATGGTTCCTAGAGTTAATATTTGGACGACATCAGGTTTTGAATATGTAGATTCATCTGTCCCTTTACCTACTACAGAATTTACTTATTTTGTATTTGTATATGACGGAGATTTAAATATTTATTTGGATGGATCTTTTGACAGTTCTACACCTCACAGCGGAAATGTAAGGAATAATCGTAGGTATATAAATATTGGGAGAAATACTCATGACGGAAGGAGTTTTAATGGGACTATTGATGAGGTTCGTATTTCAAACATTAATCGTTCAGTTGATTGGATAGCTACTGAATATAACAATCAATATGATCCAAACTCTTTTTATTCAGTTGAAAAAGAGTATAGTATATTTGAGCATCCTCCAAATGCTAATCATTTTAAATATTATAAAGAAATTATTATAAATCATACAAAAGTTGACGGTATGGTAAATCTTCCTAATTTTTCTGTTCTCATTAACATTTTAGACTCAGATTTACATGATCAAAATAAAGTTCAAGCAGGTGGAGAAGATCTAGCATTTGCGTTTAATAATTTATGGCTTGATCATGAAATAGAATATTTCAACCAAACTTATAGCGGTATTCAAGCTAAATTAGTTGCATGGGTTAAAATTCCTTCTTTATCACCCTCCACAAAT
This sequence comes from Promethearchaeota archaeon, assembly GCA_048940805.1. Lineage (GTDB taxonomy): Archaea > Asgardarchaeota > Lokiarchaeia > Sigyniarchaeales > SOKP01 > Loki-b32. The sequence goes on along the minus strand of JBHLOF010000057.1, from coordinate 822 downwards.
ACTATCATTAAAATGTATTATGGAAATTCAACTATGAGTTCGCGTGAAAATCCAACTGGAACTTGGGACGATAATTATGTAGGAGTGTGGCATTTATCTGAAGATCCTAGTGGCGCAATTTATGACTCTACATCGAATAATAATGACGGTACTCCTTCTGGATCGATGAGCAATGGAGATCAAATTCCTGGAAAAATTGATGGTAGTTTAGAATTTGATGGCATTGATGATTATGTTGATTGTGGAAATGATGCTTCATTGGATTTAACGGGAAATTTAACTCTCCAATATTGGGTAATGGCTTATAATGTGAGTAATGATCCTGATACAGTTACTAAGGGTGTTTATACCGATGCATATTCTTCTTTTATTTATAGAGATAGAACTATTTACTTTAGATTAAATGGAGTTGGATCAACGAGTTTACAGAGTCAAACTCAAATTTCACTGGATGAATGGGTGAGTGTGACGTGTACTAGATCTGGTAGCACAATGAGAATCTATATCAATGGAACTCAGGATCCCGCAACATCCACATTTTCAGAAATGATTGAAATTATTACAGATGCATTAACTATTGCAAGAAGCCCTGATAATTTAGAAGGCATGTTGGATGAAGTTCGGGTATCCAATATTGCTCGTTCTGCAGATTGGATTACCACGGAATACAATAATCAATATGCTCCTGATTCATTTTACACGATTGGACCTGAAAATCAATTAGAAGGAGATACCTCACCACCAAATATAACCATTAATTCACCAAATCCGAATGAATTATTTGGATTGAGTGCTCCAGACTATGATCTTACTGTGGTAGAT
>JBHLOF010000056.1:0-27718 GCA_048940805.1 Promethearchaeota archaeon | reverse complement strand
CCTAGAGGGAGGAAAAATAAAACGTTTGTAAAGTGAATTAGAGACACCAAGAGATAAGAAGATGAAAAAACAATACCATATAGTATAGTTTCTCTTACGTATCTACTAAGTTTCAGCTCCTTAGAATAATCCGATATCAACCTTAAAGAATAAATATTCAAAATGAAAAAGACAAATAATGACAAGCTAAATGATAATTCAATCATTAGATAAGGGAACATCCAAAAAACAGTGAACAATGAAAATGAAAACCAAGAAAGTAACTCAAGTAATTTTAAAAATTTTATCATTTTTTCTAACATTTTGAATTTGACACAGATAAAATCTAAGAATTTTAAAATTGAAAATAATAAAACTAATGATATTGCAGTTACGACAAGAAAATCAACCTGGAATCCAAGCCGTAATAATTCTAACCCAACAATAGCTGGTACTAATACCACGAGACCAGATAATACAAAACTATTTACAAATATAGTGGTCTTCATTAGATTTTCCTTGAAAAGTTGCCTTTTATACGAAAATATGGTTGGTAGATAGAAGAAGCATGATGCTACAATGAAAGGGATAAGAAACCTGTACACCGTTCCCCATAATAAGATGAACACATAATAGAATACGGTTGTTCCCGTTAGCACGATCTCTATTAAAACTTGAGACTTTAGAATCCCTAATCGAAATTTATCTTTCAATTTGTAATGCTTAACAAGAAAATATATAAGAATTAACAAGCCAAATGCAATGTAGAGGGTAAAATTAACAACTGAAAAAATATCCACAATCACATTAAAGTGGAAGTATAAATCCAAACTAACAATAGTGGGTATTGATGCTACGAAAATGGCTAATAGAATGCAATCTGTCACTAAAACCTTACGTGTAAAGTTCTCATATCTCTTCATTTTAAGTACATAATACAATGGGAAAAATAATAGTGAAAATAAGCACAAGAAAGGAATCAAAAATACATAGAACGTCCCTAATGTGTATAAGAATGAATAGTAAAAGGCTAAACCAGCACTAAATATTAGGGCAGCTAAATTGATTATAATACTCATTGAAATTGAAAAAATTAATTCCCTTCTTGAAAGTAAGTTGCCTAATATGGCTAGAATCAAGAGTGAAAAATAAACAGAAAACACAATATTGTTATAAAACGTGAAGCTGACTAATACGATTGAGTAAAAGAAGAAGAAAAACAACGTAAAGAGTTCAACTGTCATAGCGTAAGAATTTATGTTGACAAACCGCTTTACTGTAGTATCTTTAATCCTCCCCAATTTCAAACCATAATTTAAATTAAGTTGACTAAAAATGGAAAAGAATAAGAAGGCTACCGTTATTATAACATAATTATCGAGGAATGATAGAATTATGGCTAGAAAGATATCGGTAATTAATAGCCATAAATTGTAATAATTAATCCGCAAAAAGATGTCTCGAGAAAGGAAACCTAATTTGTTGCTAATAAATACAAAAAAAATCAATATGCATGGTAGAATTAGTAAGGTATAGCTGATTATTGGAAAAATATCTACACTCATTCCTTGTCTGTTCATTTCCAAGCTTACTAAGCTTGGTATTAAAGTGATTAAGAGAGATAGAATAAGAAAATCGGTCATCATGAATTTTGACATGACTTTTTCATATTTCTTCATTCTATACAGATAGTATAATGGAAATATCAAAATTGAGAGCAAACTTAAAAATGGGAATATATACATATAGAATGTGCTCATTGTGTATAGAAGTGAATAAAAAAATGCAACACCTGCACTAGACAATAGACTCAAAAGGTTAATTTTAAATGCTATTGACTTTGAAAAAAGAGACTCTCTTTTCGAAAAGAGATTCACCATTATTGTAAAGATTAGCAAGGAGAAATAAGAAGATAAAATAATTCTATCATATAAAGCCAAATTCAAGAGTACAATTGAATAAAATATAAAGTAAAAAAGAGCGATAAACTCAAATGTTAATATATATGCATTTAATCTTACATAGCGTTCGTATGAAGAATTCTTAACTTTTTCTATCTTGAACCCGAATTTCAGATTCAATTGGCTGAAAACTGATAAAAACAAGAAGTCTATAACTAACATAACTGTAGTATCTAAAAAGACTATAAATAATACTAGAAATATATCCATTATCAATATCCATATACAGAAGTAGATTGAAATGGAAAAATTTTTTCGCGAAAGTATGCCTAATAAATAATTGGTCAAAATGAAGAAGATGAATATAACTGGAAACAATAAACTTGACACTATGAAAAGTCTCACAGCAGTCATACCTACAAATAGACTAAATATTCTAATATTAATCAGAGTAAAAATAAAAGACTCAATAAGTATAATATGGATAATTACACTGATTCTAAAAAGTTTTGAATGTTTTATTGAGAATAATCGGGCATTTAAAATGTAAAAAGAAATTAATGAGATAATCGAAACTAAGGTACCATGCATTAAAATATTGGTTGCATGTATTACAATTGGATTCGACGTAAATAATGCTAACTCGAACACATAGAGATTTTCAAATGTGGTAAATCCAAAAAATGAATAAGTAATAATAGTAAAGGTTGCAATCGCAAGAAGATTTTGGACGATAATAATGTTCTCTTTAACAAAATATTTCATTTTTACCAAAATTTGAAGGACAAAGTAAAAAGATATCAAAAAGATTATAAACTGGATATTCAACAAGAAAATTCCTGAAAAAAGCCCAAAAGAAATTGCTATCAAAATACCCACAAAATTTAAAAGAAGAATATATTTATTGTACTGTTTTGGGCACATGTTGGCTTTTTGCTCATAATAGGCGAAAATAAAGAAAAATGGTAAAACTACTAATACTATCCAATGCATTCTTATCAGAAAACAAAAAAAGGTTATGGAACCAATTAAGACTCCTGATACAATAGTATTGTATTTTTGATATTTGATACCTTTAACTTCTTCCGAATCTACATAGATTGAAAGTAAAGAATTGTAGTAATAGTTGATGTAGAAAATTGATTTAATATAAATAAATAGAAAAATCACACTTAGGAATGACCCATTCATCAATTCTAATGTTGAATATTGAATTCCTGTTAGTGAAAATATTATCATTGTGACAAAAGGCATCTGAATTAAAAGTATAAATATCAAACTCGTTATCGAAATTACAAACTTGCGTTTATACCTTGTTAAGCTTTCTAAAACAGGTTCTTCCTCCTTAATTGAATCTTTAATATCACGAGTGTCTTTCTGAGTAGTTACCAAGGTGATTATATAAAAAACAAGATTGTTTACCAACGCAAAAAGCCAAGAAAGCTCTATTCGATAAATAAAGGAGAGAAAAACGAGATGGACAATATAATTTATTACAATAATAAAGTTGTAAGGTTGTTGCATCATTAGTTTGAGATTAGTAGCATGTTTGAATTCTCCATCCGCTTTATTAAAGAAATCAATGGGCTGAAAATAATAATAAAAATATACGATATTATAGAGTGTTGCAAAGCCAATTATGGGAAGCAATACAAATGAAATATTTGGGGGTGATATAAATGTAAATATGGGTGTTACGATTAAAGATAACATTGATATTAGAAAAACAATATGAATCCTTGCATTCAGGTTATTTTCTTTATTGAGAAAAAAAGGTTTATCTCTGTATTTATCAAAAGCTTTATAAAAGAAAAGTAAAGCAAACATATAGGTAATTACAGAAAGAGATAAAGCAATAAGTAAGCCTCCGCGAAATAAACTAAAAATCCAGAAACCTACAAAACCGACTGCTAACGGGGCAATTACTAAAAGAAAACTAAACCACCAAATTTTTTGAAGCAATTCGGTCGCTTTTTTTATCCTCTCTTCAGAATGGTTTCGCTCTTCTACCTTAATCGCCCATCTTGAAATTATTGGATCTTAAATTTGAAATACGCATAAATTTTTGAATATATCAATTTTAATCGTCGTGATATAAAAAGATTATCTTAGCTATATAAATAGTGATCAAAAAATAGAGGTAAATCTTAGCTTTTACTGGTATAATTTGGTTTTTACATGTATTGCAGTAATTTAATTTTCAGGTATTTCATTAGAATAAATATATTAAAACTTACCAATTATTTAAAGGGGGGTAAATAATTTTTCTGCACTTTAGTCATTTCATTAAATATATCTTCTGCCATTTCAAAACTCCCCACATTAGGATCGATTGCTAAACTGGTGATTGCTAGTTCTTTTGACCTAGTTAATACGGCCTCTACACATAAATCTTGAATAGTTGCTTCAATTCTGAGTATTGCAGCAATACTTCTAGGAATTTTCCCTAGTTTTATTCCATGAACACCATCCTTGTTTACTGTTGCTGAACACTCGAGGATTACGTCTCCTGGTAAGTTATCAATTATATTGTCATTTGGGAGATTGACGGCAAATTCATAATAATTTCGATCCTTAATGATTGATTCGATTATTGGTATTGCTCTTTCTCCAGACCTTCTGTTTAATAGGATTCCTTTCTTTGGATATTTTCCGTTTTTAAGTAATTTATGGTTTTTTACAAATCTAGCAAATATACTTTTACCAACTTTGTCATTATTATTAATCCAATCAACCATATCCTGAGTATTTGTAAATTCCTCACCAAATTGCAAATATTCACCTATATGGTTATCCCCTGCATAAGAAAAATATCCAAACATCTTAAAAATTTCAAAAGTAAGTGCAGAAAATTCAAATCTATTTTCATTTTCTTTGAAATAGGAAAGAGCTTTTCTATTAAATTCCGACATTAAAGATATATTTTTCGATAAATCTTCTAATTCTAAGAGAAAGGTAAAGTGATTAAGACCGCCAACTTTAAGTCTTAACTGTTTAATGGGTTTATTAAACATGATTGGTAGATGATGAGTCATGAATCCAATTTGATGACAGAGACCAATAAACCTTAGTTTTTGCACAGTCCTCTTAATAGCTAAACAAACTCTTGACATTGGATTTGAAAAATTAATGAAAAACGCCTTCGGACATATTTTTTCGGCATCCTTAACGATATCGACAATGGGGGGGATAATTCTCCAGGCATGAATTGTGCCACCAGGTCCCCCACATTCTCCTAAGATTTGTGTGGAACCGTGTTTTCTAGGAATTTCATAGTCTTGTCTCCATAGTTCCATTCGATCTCCAACTTCAATCGAACTAATAATAAAATCTGCGTCCATAAATGCCTTTTGTCTATCTATAGTCATTTCAATATTGAATTTGTTATTAAACCTAGCGTTTTCAGCCAAAAGTAGTTCATATACCATTTCCAATTTCTCTTTATTTATATCATGAAGAACAATTGTAGATCCATCTAGTTCTTTATTTAAAAAAAGATCATTAAATGTAGGAAGTCCAAATGAGACTGATCCCGCTCCTACTAATACGATTCTATTTTCCAAAATCGAAATCCTCCAAACACTTTACAATTACAGAATTAGGTTTACTAACACAGTATCGAATTAAAAAATTTTTAAATGTGTTCAGATTAATTTTCCCTTTACTTCCTTGTCAAATCGTATCCTTTTTGATGAAACGTGGGAAAATTCTGGGCAAAGTTTATATATTACATTTTCCAACCTATTATTAATGAGTTTTCATAATACTATGGATCATTGTGGTGGCTTCACATTATCCGTAAAGCCGGTAAATATCCGTAGTATTATTAAGAGAGAATAAATCTTTCTAACCTTTTTCTTATAATTTTTACGGATTTGTTCTCTTTTATGAATACTTTTCGATAAAGATTATACGAAATTGGCTAGGATCAAGATTTTCTTCCCTCTGATTAACTCAATTAAAAAAGGAGGTGAAAAAAGCTGGAAAAAGAATCAGATGATAAGGATCTGATATTAGATTATTATAAAGATTGGGATTCTTCTAAAGCTCCAGTTATGTTAGGATATGACAGGTCTAATGATTTTGCTGAAAATATAGAAAATTTAGATGAAAAAAAACTGGGGTATCTAAAGAAGAAGTATTGGTGACAATTATCCCATATTAAATTATTCTATTTTTTATTCTTTTTTTCTTATTCTGTCATAGATTTCCTCTAACATCTCACGCGGAGGAGGTACGTTATCCATAATTTCAGTTACATACCCAAATACTTCTCTGGTATCATAATATACAAATTGATTTGTTGGGAGTATGCCGCTGATCATTCTTTTTATTCCCATCTCATCCCATTTTTTAGCTTCTTTCTCGATATCAGTCACTAAAAAACCTACGTGGTGAACTCCGCCTTCAGGATACTTTTCCAAATACTCAGAATAAATAGAATTATCATCTAAAGGTTGAAATAGTTCGATCATTGTATTTCCAATGTTAGCAAATCCTACTCTGATTTTTAAAGGTTTTTCAAGCTCCTTAATAAAAGTATTAATCTCAACATTGGAATCAACAACATTGATTTCGGACATCCCGTACATTTCTTTAATTTTTTCTTGTATTTTTGAGAAGTCTTTATACACAACTCCAATATGATGTAATCCTTCAAACCTAAGCTATCATTTAAAATTTATTTATATCACTTAATAATTTAAGTCAGATTAATTAAATTTGGTTTTTATCTCAGTAAAATTTCAATTCTTTCCAAAGCTTCTTTAATCCTTTCTTCCGGCTGTGTTAGCGCAAATCTTACGAAACCTTCACCATATTGACCAAACCCAGTTCCAGGTGTGAGGATTATTCCTATGTCAATTAATTTCTTCACAAACTCAAAACAGGTCATATCACAGAATTTATCTGGAATTTGCGTCCATACGTAAAATGTAGCTTTAGGTAGATCTGTTTTCCAACCAATTTTATTCAGTCCCTCAACAAGAACATTTCTTCGCTTTTCATATATATTTACCGTTTGAGCTACAATATCCGGTTTGTGTTTAGATTTATATTCTTTCAGTCCCTTGACTACACCCTTTTGAATAAAAATTGGACCACCAGAATCGATCTGAGATTTCACTTTCCGTATCCCATTAATAATCTCAGCATTTCCCGCCATCCAACCACAACGGAAGCCAGTCATATTAAACATCTTTGATGCACTATTGATCTCAACGTGGAGATTATTTATTTGCAAGATGCTCGGGGCAATATAATCTTCGAATGTAAACTCAGAATAAGGATTATCATATATAATGATAAAGTTATAATCTTCTGCATAATCAACAACCTCTTTTAAAAACTCCATCGGTATAATTGCTCCCGTCGGATTATTTGGATAATTCAAGTACATCATTTTGGCTTTCTTAAGAACGTTTCTACCGATACTCTCTAAATCTGGTAAAAAATTATTTTTTTTTTCTAATGGTATTAAATATGGCGTTCCATCACAAAGTTTAGATGCTCCATTGGCATACACAGGATATCCTGGATTAGGACATAATACTGTATCTCCAGGATTAACAAATGCTCGAGCGATATTCGCAACCCCTTCTTTCCCTCCCATGACATGGGTAACTTCCGTTTCAGGATCTAAATCCACTCCATATCTTACTTTATTCCATCGCGCTACTTCTTCTCTATAGAATTCTTGCCCCATACTAGAAGGATAGTTTTGATTCTCTGGAATTCTTGCTTGTTCGATCATTTCTTGAATGATAATATCTGGTGTAGTTAAATCAGGATCTCCTATTCCTAAAGGGATGAATTCAATACCCTCTTTACGTTTTTCTGCAATAAGTTGCTCAATTTCAACGAAAATATACTTTGGTAAACTTTTTACTCTTTCAGCGTATTCCAATTTCATTTTTCCTCACATTTCATCAAAGATTTCTTAAATATGTAAACTTAATCATATTTAAAACGATAAAAATTTTTTGGTCCACCAAATTCTAAATAAATTAAAACTAGCACAATGCTCTATTTACTAATCGAATCGAGTTCACGTTTATATGAACTGAGTCGATTCTGAATAAGTAATACCGGCAGTGATTCCTGATGGATTTCATAATTCCTGAGAATCGATTCTAAAAATCGAATTGAGTTTTCTAATAGATTTTTTCTCTCCTGATTTTTATTTGCCATCTTAAATCCCTATTACCCCTTCTCAAATATGACAATAATATCATTTAATCTTTTAAATTAGAAGAGTCAAATAATTTTGTAGAAAAATAATTAAGTTATTGATTTTTTTATGGTTTATACTTACCAAAGGAAAAAAAAATGACTGATAATCTGGAATTATGGAAAGGAGTCGCAAGAAATATTGCCAAAGCAGGAGCCTTTCCTGTTGTTATATCTAATACTTTGATTGAGATTTTACAAGAGCTTATAACTGAAGAACAAGCAAAATTCTTGTTGATATTCAAAAAATCCTCTATGACACTCGAAGAAATTAAGCAAAAAATAGATATGGAGGAAGATGCGATCTTAGAAATTCTTGACACATTGATGTACAACGGTATTATTATAGGCGCAATGAGCAAAAGCGCGAAGGTAATGGTGTTTAGATTGATGCCATCGTATCCGGGAATATTCGAGTACACAAATTTAAGAGGAGAAACGGATGAGAAACATCTAAAACTCGCACATTTATTCGAAAAGATGCATTCAGAAAGAAGAGAGTTAACCCCCGAAATGTACGAAACTATGAAAGAAACATTCAAAATTATGCCCCCCACTGATAGAACTCTACCGGTTGAGAAAGAAGTTGAAGTAGGAACTGAGATGGTAATTCCCTTTGAGGATATTACGAAATATGTTGAGGAATATGACGATATTGCTGTAGCTCACTGTTACTGTCGACATCACAAGGATCTAGTCAACGATCCGTGTAAGCTAGGCGCATCAAAGAAAAATTGTTTCCTTTTTGACAAGAGCGCTGTGTTTGCTATTGAAAAAGAATTTGGAAGACGTGTTTCTAAGGAGGAAACTCTAAAGATTTTAAGAGAAGCAGAAGACCAAGGACTAGTTCATAAAGTATTTCATGTCCGTTCAGATGTAAACAGAGGGATTGAAGCGATTTGTAATTGTTGCAAGTGTTGTTGTGGAATTATAGGAATGTATCGTGGCGGAGTTATGCCATTGCATACTGTTTCATCATATCTGGCAGAGATAGATGAAGAACTTTGTGTGGGATGTGGAACTTGTTTTGAAATGTGCCCAATGGAAACGATTTATTCTAAAGATAATATTTGCTATGTAGATACCGATAAATGTATTGGATGTGGGGTATGTGCTCATCATTGTCCTGAAGAAGCAATACACTTAAAGAGGACGGGTCCTAGAGATATTCTGATCCCTCCCAAAAATGCTATAGCAAATTAATTGTTATTTAGATTTTTGATTTTTTTTCCCTTAAATGTTGTAATAGTTCAATAAAGTTAATCTCTCCCTGGGAATGTTGCTTTTTTGAAAGGCCATTCTGTGATAATCCAATCCTTCACAGCATTAAATAATAACTTATCCAAACCCTTTTCATACTCGCTCTGACGTACCCACATGTACACAACTGCATCTGTGCCAGTTCTCTTCCAATAATCAACAAATTTCGGTTCATCACTATATTTTTGGGGTGGATTTATGTAGATACATCCTAAAACTCTTGTTTCATCCAGGGATACGACTGTATAGGCAAATGCCTTACGATCGAGGAACTCCTGTTGATGTCTTTCTAAATCGACTAGATTTTCTTCAAGAGGAAATCCTTCTCTTGGCCATGGACCACCAAACATTTTAATCAGAAGCTCCCGACTCTCGATGACCGCTTCATAATCCTTTTCGACATCATCTACAGATAACATACGAAGACGAAACTTGTCTGTCTCGAATATTGTAGGGATCTCAAAATCATCTGGTACAAATTCTCCTAGCAACTGCTTTTCATTTTCAATCATATTCAAAATTAATTAGGATCTGTGTATACTTTGTTTAAAATATTTTTATATCGCTAAACAATATTTTTATTTCACTTTACTTTAATTCCCTTAATTATTCTATACAAATTGAATCCTTATTAGGAGTGAATATATTGAGCGAAAAAAATTATGTATTAGTTGAAGAAAATGAAGAGCAAACAATTATGACCATCAAAATGAATCGCTTAGATAAAAGAAATGCTTTAAATTGGGATCTTATATACGGGTTAGAAGATGCGATTGAAAAGGCAGAACAATCCAAGACTCGAGTAATTATTATTACAGGAGCAAGTGATTATTTTAGTGCAGGAATAGACCTAAATACTCTGTCAGGACAGGATAATTCTGGAGAGCAGAGAGGAGCTGATCTGAATACACCCCCCCACTTCCGATATCACTTAAACACTAGATTCCAGCCCTTAGTTATAAAGATAGGTAAAATAGAAAAACCATTTATAGCTAGAATAGAAGGCTTCTGTCTAGGTATGGGTTTTGAGTTAGCACTTGCTTGTGATTATAGATTTTGTACGGAGAATGCCAGCTTTAGTATGCCAGAAGTTAAGGTGGGGATAATTCCTGATGTTTCGGGTACAACTAGACTCACCCGTCTATGCGGGATATCTCACGCGAAAGATATTGCATTAACGGGTAGGACATTTGATGGTAAAGAAGCATTTCGAATGGGTGTTGTGAATGGTGTCGCTAAGGATAGGGAAGGGTTAGATGCGTTGGTGAAGAAATACACGAATGAATTGATTGGGAGTGCTCCACTTGCTGTTGGGATGGGAAAGCGGTTGATTGATTCTATTTATGGTAAACATCTTGAATTTGGGCTAGAAATGGAAGGATTGGTAAACTCCCAATTACTGACCTCAAAAGACTTTATGACTGGAGTTATGGCCAGGATTCAGAAGAAGAAACCTGAATGGCAAGGAAAATAGCTATCAAATTTTTTTTATAATTTAAGCGAGGTTCCTATTACTTGGTAGTAAAGATTGATTATCATTGCAATAATGAAATTATTGAATGGCAATGGTCATCAAATAGTAAATTAATGCAAAGACCTTTTTTTACTTCTTGTTATTTAATCGATGGTCTTCTTATCGATTCGGGAGCTCCGGGAGGAGTAGATGAATTTCGAGAGTTTGCAAAGTCTTTAGAACCCAATAAAAAAATTGATAAATGCTTTATTACCCATAGTCATGAAGATCATGCGGGAGGTGCTCATTTATTAAGTACAGAGTTTGGAATTCCTATATATAGCAGCAAGAAAGCTATTAATCTATTAAAATCAGGTCGTACTTATCCAGATTATCGCCAGATGGCGTGGGGGGATAGACTCATACCTGTAAATGCAATTCCTATAGAAAAATGCATAACAACAAAATCAAACAAATATCAATTTGAACTATATCCAATGAATGGACATGCTCCAGAACTAGTCACCCTTATAGAAAGAAAGCAACAATGGGCATTCGTAGCAGATGCAGTTCAACCTAATTACAAAATGATTTTTGGGGGGCAGAGTGATATACAAGAAGATATTTCCTTAATCCATCAATCCCTTTTAGACTTATATGATTATACAAAAGGAATGGATAATCTTCTCATTTTTTCAGCCGGTAACGGTGTGTTCAATGGTAGAGAATTTATTATTGAAAAAACCAACGAAATAGAGGCATTACATTCTAAAGTTCATGAAATCTCTAAGCATTTTATTAGCAATGCCTTAACTGAAAAGCAAATTGCAAGAAAAGTATTGAAACAAGTGTTTGGTAAGGAAAATTTAATAGGCCAAATGACTCGTGGAGCACTTTCCAGGAAAAATTTAATTATTTCTCTGCTTAAATGGCCTGAAAATAAATTGTAAATATCAATAAAAAGTAGAATGAGAAAAGAGTTGTGAACTCTTAATCAATTAGTTCTATGAAGTTGCTAAGTATAGAATTATGAAATTTCTTCGGCTGAATCTGTAATTCTTCATTCAACCAGATTTTGAGCTTAATTTCCTCTAACAAATTCTCCAATCTTATATCATAAGCAATTTCTTTTTCCGACACAATTGAGTAACAATAATACTCGTATTTAAATTAGTGCATAATGAAAAATAGATTCACTTATTAATGTTAACCAGTTAATAAACGGTCACTTACTTATTTGATTGCCTCCTTAACCCATTATTTCATATAAATATAAAAATAATCTCTCAGATTCAATTTGGAAGTATAAATTAGAGAAATTTTTATTACTTTTTTATAAATCGATTAATAATCTGTTAATAAAGTTTTAAGGGAACGATGCGGTTCTATAGATTTATATACATTCTGCTTAAATGTCATGAAATTAATACTTAATTATTTAATAACTATGTTTGATTTAGATGAAAGAGATTGACGAGAAAGAGTTAAACAAACTGAGCATAGACAAGTTGACTCGTTTATTTATGGAGGTTATTAATGAACAAAACTTAAAACTTATTGAAGGAATTGAGTTTCTTGTAGAGGAAAAGTTCGAGAAGTTTAAAGAAAATCTGCAATATGTAATTGACGCAAATACAGAGGTCAGAATTAAAAAACGATTTGAATCCAAGATCTTCAAGTCTAAATTAATGTTTTCAAAATCAGATCGATTAAAACTTTTCACTAAAATCAATGATATTAAAAACATCGGGGAATTTATGGCTAACAAGTTATTGCTTTATAGGGTCGTGTTCCCAGATGAAAAATTTAAATTAGAGATACGAAGCGTTCTTAAGTCTTTAAAGGTAATTTCTAATGATCTATCTGACTCCGTCAAGTTGATAGGAACAGATTTAAGCAAAGCTCGCGACATCTGTGAAGATATTAAAGAAGAAAGGCGTAAAATGAGAGAGGAGGAATGGCATCTTTTAAATCGACTTTATAATTATGATATGGATTATTTATCAAGAACTTTCATATATCTCAAAGAACTTATTGAAGACATTATGATGCTAGCCGACCATATGAAAAAATTTGCTGAATCCATCCAGTTCCTTGCAACGAAATATCTAATTTTCGAATAAAAATACTATGCACGATTTTTATGGCTACTGAAATTAATTTAATTTTAATCATAGTATTAATCGTAATGGCAATATCATTAGCTTTTAGCATAGGGGCAAACGATGAAACACTTGCTTCCCTTGTTGGTGCGGGAGTCCTCAAATTTAAGCTAGCCTTAATTATAGGAGGAACCGCAATAGGCGGAGGAATGATAATATTTAGTGGAGGTTTTGTTCCTGAAACAGTAGGTCGAAATATTTTAGGTGAAGGTTTACATTCGGAATATACTAATATTATGTTATTAACTGTGTTAATTAGTAGCATAATCTGGTTAGTTTTGGGTAGTTTTGCGGGAATTCCCTTAAGTAGTACACATTCTTTAATTGGTAGTATTGTTGGCGTCGTTATCGTATACGCCATATTTCAAGGTGGAATTGATCTCTCCACAGCCTTTAATTACGATAAGTTAGGGAATGTGGTGTTGAGTTGGTTTATATCCCCAATATCCGGTTTATTAATTACATATCTACTCTATAAAGTAAGTGTGAAATTATTCTTATCCCGTCTCAAAGGACTTAATCAAATTGAAAAATCTGAAAAGTCTTTTAAATGGTTACTCCTAATTGCTGTTACTTTTGCGGAAATATGGGTCGGTGCTAACTCGGGAGAAGCTTTAGGTATTCTTCTTGGATTAAGAGAAAATGGTTCGATAAATGGGGGGCAATATATTATATTTGCCATTTTTTGTGCAATTTTTGCCTTTCTAGGTATTTATATTGCAGCACGATATGTAATTCGAAATCTTGCCTCCCATATGATAGATACCCGCCCTAGTGAAGGATTTATTATCCAAATAAGTTCTGCCATTATTTTGATGATAGCTACACTCTGGGCAGTTCCAATAAGCCACTCCCATGTAATTGTATTTTGTATTGTTGGTATGAGCATTGCTCAAAAAAAAGAAGTAGATTATAAAGGGCTAGGTAAAATGGGGATCTATTGGGTTCTTACCTTTCCAATAGCTGCCCTTTTAGCGGGATTTATTTATTATCTTCTAAGTATCTTCGGTTTATCATAATAAATATTAAAAAGATAAAAATATATATTATAATTATTGAAACAAAAAGGTGATAGAAATAGGCTCCTTAATTGAATTCTTGAAAAGAGAAACGACAGTTAATGCTTTAGAGAAATCAATCAATCATGCCAAAATAGTTCAAGATTGCGTAAAGAATTTAGATCTGGGACTGCAAATTTTGCTACATGAGAAAGATCTCCAAAAAGCACACGAATTTTTTCTTAAAGTTGATAATTTAGAAAGAGAAGCTGATATTTTAAGAAGAGAAATTCAAAGAGATATTTCAAAAGGAGAATTAGACCCAAGTGTTAGACAAAATCTCTCTCATTTGATTAAGAGGATGGATGACGTTGCTAATTGTTGTACAGGTGTTGCTCGTAGAATCAACACAATTCCAATGAAATTTTGGGATGAAAGTAGTAAGGAAACCATCGAATTTATCTTGGAAATGATGAAAATAACTGTAGACTGTGTTAGTTTTTTAGATAAAATTGTTATTGATCTCCTTGAAGAGAGAAAATATGTTAAGGATTATTCGACGCAAATAAACCAATTTGAACATGCAGTAGATTTATTAAATATTAAACTAAGAAAAGAATTACAAAAAACTGAATATACTGTTAACCCTTTTACAATTTTTACAGCTGGAAATGTTTTTGATATTTTAGAAGCGATTTCTGATGCAATTGAATCTGTTGCTGACTACATAATGGTTCTATTAACAAATTACTGATTACAGCAAAATTGAATGTATATTCTGATGAATTCAATCTATTTTATTAATCCCGTGTCTAATAGATCAGACACGCCATTCGGTTAAACTAGATTGTTGATTATAATTTCTGATATATCACCGCTGTATTCTGCAGTTCTTCGTATACTCTCAATAATATATCCTATTGCTATTGAAATATGAGGGTTGTTATTTGTCGAAAGGTTAATTTTTTCTGTGGTACTAATTAATTCTTTTATATCTTCAATATTTTCATTTGCCAAAGTAATACTCCTTTGAAGCCAAGCATCCAGACTTTTATTTAGCAATTCTAATGATAATATACTAACTGTTTTGATCTCTTCTTTTAAATTATCATCAATTTTATATTTAATAAGTACTAATACATTTTTAGCAATTTTACTTGCATGGTCTCCAATTCTTTCAAGGAAACGGCTCATTTGTTGGAAATGACTTGCTTGTTCTAATGTTATTCCCATTTTTTGACAAAGAATAATATCTCTTAAAACAATATGAGATTGACGACCAATCAACCAGTGGAGTCTGTCGACATCATTATCCCTTCTAATGACCTCTTCTGCTAATTCCTTATTTCCTGATTCAAGGGCATTAATCGAGTCTTCGTGCATTCCCTGAACGAGAATATACATCCTTTTGATTGTCTTTTCAAAAGGCATTTCTTTAGGGTTTAGCAGATCTTTTATTGCAATAAAATTATTTGATTCTTCAACAATTTCCGGTCCGATCGCGATTTGAGTAAAATGTGTTATTATATCCCGCATGGAAGCATCAAATTTCTTACTGGATTTTATCACAATTCTAGAAAAACCCATTATATATGCCCCTATTAAAACACGAAATAGGAAATTCTCATCATAATAATCGTCAACAATTATCTCTTTTGTTTTAAGGGCTTGTTCATTATCTAACTGAGGAGTTATTAATAAATTACCATCTGGTTGCGAAAGTATCGCTAGAGTATCATTTTTTTCAACCCCATGTTTATTAATCCATACTTTAGGAAGAGAGATTATATAACTCGAACCCCCTGTCTTTTGTACCTTTCTGGTCTCCATATGAAATCCCATTAAGATCTCCTTATATTATAATATTTATCTATATAGATTTTGATTTATCTGTATTGATATTAATTCGTTATATAGAATAAATTGATAATCCTTTTTATATTTCAGATATATACTCTATATAGAACATTTCGATATATATCGAGAACGATATCAATAGTATATAAAAGTTCAGAAAAATGTACATTATGTATGTAAAATTGCTGAAAAAGTCAATTATAAAGTAAACTATGAACATATATAAATAAAGTAAAAGGATTAAATACGCGCTACAATTAAAGGAGTTACTTATGGATTCATACGACAAATTACCTGATGCTGAGATTAAACCTGTAGGAATTTTATCTCAAACCTTTATGAAACTAGGCATTAAATCATTTAGGGAAGCGTGCGATTATGTTCATAATGTTGAATATGGTTACAATACAAATTATGATGATAGGATGATTTTCTTTAAGGAAAATAAGGGTACTTGTACTACTAAACATGCTGTAATCGCAGGATTAGCTGAAGAACTTGAAATACCACTTTATAAACATGTTGGTGTGTACAAATTTACCGAAGAGATTTCTACCGGAACTAAAAATATCCTTAGTAAATATAACGTACCATATGTGCCGATGGTACACTGTTTTTTAGTATACAAGGAATTTCGATTTGATCTCACAGAAGGAAATTGTAATGGAAAGAATACCACTATAGAAGAATTAATCCACGAGGAAAAGGTGGATCCTTTTATCAGTAGAAAAGATGAATATCTTCTTCTCAAAAAGGTAATTAAAGAAAAAATATTACCATCAAAAGAAATGGAAGGGATCAAAGAAAGATCTCTTCTAAAGGCAAGAGAGGAATCAATAATTCTTTTAAAAGAAAATATAGAAAAACAGAAAAAATTAAACTAAAAAATTATCTACATTCTTTTCGCCAATGTTAACATTATGATATAATCTGCGACATCTTCAGCATTATCACTAATAGCTTCCATAGCTGATATGCAATTATGCATTACAATTGCGCTAAACGGATTTATATCAAGATTGTTTGATACCAAACTTCTATTGATTGCGTAGTGTTTCTCATCGCACTGGTGTTCTAAAAGGTTTACTTCATTACCAATTTCTTGTAGGTTTTTTTCCTCCGCTTTTAGCAATTTATTGACCATCATATTTACTTTTTTAACAGCCTCTACAGATATTTTAGAGATATCCAATATATTTCTATGGACATCTTCCCCTAAACTCAGAAAATCTTTATGATTCATAGAAATTAAAATTCGTGAACTTGCATTTGCTGCATTAGCGATATCATCAATTCTTTTTACAAGATGCATTAAATTTTCTCGAATTTTTGACGGAAGCTCTGCTTGTGATAGCATATTTAAAATATTTCTTCTTATACCATCCGCTTGATGTTCTAACTCGTCGACTCTAAAAAATACTTTTAAAGCAAGATCGATGTTTTTCTCTTCAAGCAAAAATGATAATCCTTTATCAAATTCAACAATACATTCAAGTACTTTCTGTGTGTGAACTAAAGTCAAATTCATAGCATTTTCTTCATTACGGGATTTAAACCATTCCATTAATGAACTCATAATTTTTTTCACTTTTACTGTTTTATTTTTTTTCAAAATTTGTTTTATTAATTTATTCTAATTTTAACACTTCTTTTAGGACTTCTTCACCGGGATGTTTAAAAATTATACCCAATTCTTTAGGGAAATACACTGTTACCTCTGAATTCTCTCGAAAGGTTGTATGGATTTCATAAGTTGCTGGAATAGTGACTATTATTACTTTCTCACCTTGGTTAATATTTATTAATACTTCAAAACGATAGAATACCCCCATAAATTTTCGTCGGTGAATTTTCCCTAATATTGCATTATTTTTATCGTTAACTCGGTTACCAAGTCGAATTTTCATATGATTAGCTCGAACAACTAATAGGACTTTATCCCCGTGTTGGAATTCATTATATACCGACTTCTTTATATAACCAGCAAAAATTTCTTTAGAATTAATCTTTATTGGTAAGGGAACAGATTGTTCTTGGATCTGAGTAAAAAATCTGTCACCCTGCTTTGATTTGTGAAAGATATCCCATGATGGTTCTTCATCTTTGTTACAAATTCCATCAAAATAGTTGATCTCGCTCATAAAATTTGCTACAAAGAGATTTGTAGGATAATAATATATTTCATGAGGTGTTCCAACTTGAACTATTTTCCCTTGATCAACAACAGCTATCCTATCAGCTACCATCATAGCTTCCTGTTCCTCGTTTGTGACATGAATAACAGTGAGGTCTAATTCTTTAGATTTAGCCATTAGAAGTAGTTCTCTTCTTAAGCTCATTCTCAGCCCCGCATCAAGAGCTTTAAGAGGTTCATCTAAAATTAAAAGTTTTGTTTGTTCTAAATTTAGCAATGAACGACATAAAGCTACTCTTTGTTTCATACCTCCACTTAATTCATCGGGATAAGCATCATTTCTTCCTGTGAGAAGAGTCATCATTAAAACTTGATCAACCAATGTTTGAGTCGTTTGGGGATCTCTAGCATGCACTCGACCACTGTAGGATATATTTTCAACAATATTCATGTGGGGAAATAATGCATAATTTTCAAACATAAATCCTATATTTCTTTCTCCCGCAGATTGTTTAGTTACATCTTTATCATCAAAAAGTATAACGCCAGAATCTGGTTTGATCAATCCTGCAATCAATTTGAGTAATGTAGTTTTTCCTGCTCCAGTAGGTCCTAGAATTATAAAATATTCTTTATCTTTAATTTCTAGCGAAATATCATCTAATGCAGTAAATTTCCTAAACGATTTAGATATATTTTTTAGTTTAATATTTACCGTAATAATCACCTAGGATAGGGATAATTCATATAGGATGTTTTTTGGAGCTTTGAATACATGCAAATCATCTTGATGGATGCCAATTATAAATTTCTCTCCTACAATAAAATTTTCCTCAAAATTTCCGGGTTTTACTGAAATAAACTTATCTCCATTATCTAAAGATAGGTAAAATCGCTTCGTAGCTCCAATAAATCTTGATGTTTCTAATGTTGCTTCAAATAATTGCATTTTAGACCAATTATATTGACTACCTTTGAAATCATAGTCCTTTGGAAAGATATATACATCTTCATAACGAAATGCGATTATAATATTATCATCTAAATTAAATTTTCTATTATAGTTATAAGTATGTAATTCTGGACCTCCTAGACGGATAAATATTTTCATCTGTCCACCTTCAAGCAACTTATATACAAAACCTTGTAGAAAATTAGTTTCTCCTAAAAAATTCGCAACAAATATACTATTCGGACTCTCGTATAATTCATAAGGAGTTCCCATCTGAAGTACTTTACCTAATCTCATGATAATTATTTTATCTGCTATAGCCATGGCTTCTTCTTGATTATGTGTCACGTGTATTGCCGTTAGGTCAAGATCTTTTATTAAATTTCTTAATTCATGACGAAATACTTTAGAGACTTTCGGATCTAATGATCCTAAGGGTTCATCCATGATTAGGATTTTTGCACCAGTAGCTATAGCTCTTGCGATTCCTAATTTTTGCAAACCTGGATTCCCAAAAATAGTTGGATATTCATCAGCATGCTCTAGCAACCCAACAGTATTTAATGCTTTTTCAGCTTCTTGAATAATATAATCATCGCTAAATCCTCGCATTTCTAATCCAAAAGTAACATTTTCCCATACAGTTAAATGGTCAAAAATCTCGAAATGCTGAAAAATAAAGCCCATATCTCTGTCTTCAGGTGGAATTCCTTCGATATCCTTTCCATCAATTAAAACCTTTCCGTTGGTTGGTTTTTCAAGCCCCGCAATCATTCGTAAAGTTGTAGTTTTCCCACATCCAGTAGGGCCTATCAGAAAAACATAATCACCATCATCAATTTGTAATGAGATATTATCTACAGCAAGTACCTTTCCTTCATTAAATGTTTTGGTCACATTTATTAATTCAATAGATGGAATCTTATGCACCACCTCTTTTTGTGACTACTCTTAAAGCCATAATTAAAAACGCACTGAATATAATAACTATTACACTAGCAAAAACAGCGCTTGGAAATGCATTTGCCTCAACCCAATCCACGATCAACACGGGTACCGTTCGAATATTTCCCATTACTACAATTGTAGCTCCCGTTTCTCCTAAAGAGCGAGTAAAGACCATGATACATCCTGCAATTATTCCCTGTTTTATATTAGGAAGTGTAATTCTTCTAAATACCGTAAGATTGGATGCACCCAGAGTTCGGGCAGCCTCTTCAACCCCTTTATTTGAAGTTTCAAGTACTCCTATAATTGGACGTACCATATAAGGAAATGTAAAAGCGATATGAACAAAAAGAATCATAAAAAATCCCGATTGAAAAATATTTAGACCCGCTGGTCCCCAAAAGAGAAAAGTTGCAAAACCTAATGCTGCTGAAGGGATGGCAATAGGGATATCCAAAATAGTATCTAAAAAGGTAATAACTCTTCCCCATTTACGCTTCGTGATAATCATTGCGAAGGGTATTCCAAAAAGAAGGTTTATTAAAACCGCTAAAACGCCTATTTGAATTGAATTTATGAAACTCACATATAGATACGCCCATTTATAATCTTGTCCTAAAAATAATTCACCAATAAAATCTTCTCCTATGATTTGGGTAGTAATATAAAACGCTGGTACTAATATAATTCCAACTAATATTGCCAAAGCCATTATATCCCGAAAATATCGAAAATATTTATTACTAAAAAACCGTTCAATCCGGGGCCATACCGATTTTATTGGAAATCCCGTCTTTCTAGTTAAAAATTTAATTGAAAAGAGTAGGATCAATGAGATAGTTATTAAAATTCCTGCAAGAAATGAAGCAGAAGGTAATTCTAATTGCCTACGAAAACCTACGATCATAATTGGTGCGGTTTCAATTAATCCTGATAAGATGATGGTAGCACCAGTTTCTCCTAGACTTCTTGTAAACGCAAGTATAGCCCCAGCAATTATTCCTTGTTTCATCATTGGAAGGGTAATCGTTCTAAAAACTGTAATCCCTGAGGCTCCAAGTGTTCTCGCAGCATCCTCATATAGCGTTTTTGACTTTTCAAGTACTATTTTCATATTACGCACTATGTATGGAAAAGTAAAGACGATATGACCAAATAGAATTAGGGAAAATCCAGGTTCAATACCAAATAATCCCCAGAAGAGTAGTACTGAAAATCCCAAAGCACTTGTAGGAACCGCCATAGGCAAATCTACTAAAGCATCAAGTATTTTTTTTCCTCGAAAATTGTATCTTGTTAGTATTATCGAAATGGGAAAAGCGATAATGATATCAACGCCTACGGCGATGGCCGCAATTGAGAAGGAATACCCCAAAGAACTTAAAATATTGTTCCATTGTAAATTTCCTAATAAATCATCAGCAAAGACATCATTGTTTATGGCAGGGATGTTCAGAAATATGGTAGAAAAGATATATATAATCGGACCAACGATTACCAATAGAAAGAAAATTATTGTTATAGAATCTAATCCTTTTCTATAAACAGGTTTTGACAAAAACCGGTCTATTTTAAGGCTGATGGGTAAACTAAGTTCTGCGTCCGTGTTGATTTCATCAACATATTGACTTCTTTTTCTCATTGTTTCACCTTATTTTTTTAAATTTACGCAGTTGCTTTACTAAGCAGCCATAGATCTGGAATTTTTAATAATACATTTCCATCTGTGGGAGTTTGAAGTTCGGGAACAGTTATATTAAATGCAATACCATTCGTTTCATAATTAAAAACTGCTGGGTCTAATGGAATTGAAGAATTAATAGGTCTGAATCCATATTGTAATGCAGATTCTACGGTTTCAGGTCTATTGAGAAATTCTAAAAACTTTTCGGCAACAAATCTTTGGTCAGAACTTATCCAATTACCGTTTAAGATACAAAATGGATGATCACTATATAGAGTACCTTCCTCAGGATAAATCGCGATTACCTTTCCTCCTGCAGAAGTACTTGATATATCTCTAATGAGATTTTCGTATAAAAAGGCTACATTTAAAGCGCTTGGACCCTCATTTTTCATATATCGACCTAAAAACCCAGTTGACTTTCCGTAAAGAATTGCGCTTGATTCAAACTCCTTAAGCCATTGTTGGTTACTTAAATTTGAAAGATCTGACATCGATAAATTTGCTGAGGGTACGCCAGAAGCAGCCGATAAAGCCATTATTACACTCATAAACCCGGAGTTTGATAACCGAGGGTCAGTATGAGCCATTCTAATATTTACACTGTGGTTTAAGATTAAATTATGTAAATCTAAAAAGCCATTAATCCCATGGGTTTGGTTGAAAGCTTCCCATGTAGCAATAACCACTGGTGAATAAATAATTTTTACTGCCTTACTAATATTTACAATCGGTTCAGTAAGTTTTGTTAAATCTGCCCATTTAGAATTTAAAAAAGGCATCCAAATAGAGCTCGCAGGGCTCCATATTGTTGGAAAAATTTCCCTGTTTAGAATCGCGATTATTGAATCTGATGATCCATAAGGATGCATATTTATTGAAATCTTCTCGTCAGGATACTCACTTTGCCAATAAGTTATAAAGTCTGTATATGCAATAGTCATCCAGCTCGCTTTTTCAGAACTATATATAATCGTAATATGCGTTTGTTGTTTCCCACTTCTCAGGAAAAGATCTGTTGAGAAGCTTCCAATAAGAAATCCCATTGCGAAGAGAAAGATAATAATCCCTGTATTTCGCTTTTTTACCTTACGTATTCTCTTCATAAATCTTAGTCTCCAGGATTTTTTCAAATTAAGGCATTAATATATGCGTTTACAAGCGAAAAAACTATACCGCTTGTAATTCCAATTATTAATGCGATTAGAAACACAAATCGTCGATTCATGACACTATTCTATTCTATATATATTTTTTATCTTCTTTATTAGAAACCTTAGCTTTATATATTTAATTTTGAAACTTTATTTAATTGAATCTATATATCCTATATAGGCTATATAGAGATATATATCATTCTTTCCATTTTTGTCAAAAGAATAAAGTTGATTACCTTAATAATCTTAGTTATATCAAACTCCGCCCTATTATACTCTTGTGGTGTGTTTTTCCTAATAATTCTAAAAGAGTAGGGATAATATCTGTTATCTTACAAGAAGTAATTTCTTTTTGTGGAACCTCCGGATTTCCACCGATTATTAGCGGGACATTCATACAATCTCGAATGCCTCTATCATGATTATAGATATTTCTATTCCCTTTCTTACCGTTCTTAAGGTTAAACACTAACGATCCATCGTTGCTTAGTATAATATCACAGCTTCGAGGATTTTTGAA
Source organism: Promethearchaeota archaeon (assembly GCA_048940805.1). GTDB lineage: Archaea > Asgardarchaeota > Lokiarchaeia > Sigyniarchaeales > SOKP01 > Loki-b32. Next base: position 4,485 of record JBHLOF010000056.1, on the reverse strand, counting down.
ATGACGTGGGATGAGATCAGGATGTAAGGGGTAATCTAGATGGTATGTGGCTCTTAACCATTCTTCACTTGTGTGAAATTTATTATCTAATAGCTTACTTGCTTCTTGATCGCTTAAAAACCCAAAAATATCGATATCACTATTTTCAGATGAGTATTTAGTCATATAATTTTCCCCAGTGCCTTTATACTCTATAGTTCCTGAAGTTATTTTGTCAGAACAATCGATTTTTCTTCTTAAATGAATAATCCCCTTATTGGAGGTGTTGTTTTCATCTCGATAATACATTAAATGGCTTCCCTTGATTTTGAATAATTCTTGCAACAAATTAACATTTTTAGGACCATAACTTTCCATTTCTAGTATCGTTGGATGATACCAACTATTAATGTTGGTTGAATTCTTGTTTCCCTTGAAGTTAAAGAAGCCTACACCATCATATTTAGATATATTCATATTACCCTTAAGATTTCTACGAGGATGATAATGTGTGAGCAAATTGGGTTCGAAAAAATTCGTTATTTCCCCATAACTTTGTGCTTTATAATTCCCATGATCAGAGGTCAATGCTATAGCCGTATCATTGAGGTATCCCATTCTCTTTAGAACCCTTAATAGTTCACCCAAAACCTTATCTATATGTAAAATATTCAACTTATAAATCTGTGAATTAGATCCGAAAAAATGCAGCAGAATATCAGGGGTCATAAACCAGAGTACTGAAAGTATAGGAACCTCCTTATTTTTGAAAAATTTCTTAGGCTTTTTAAAAACATCAATTAGTTTGTGGACAATACCAGAATCAGTTCTGACCATCATTTTCTTTCTATTGCGAGGAAATCCCAATGCGAGATAATACATTGCGAGTTTTGTCTTTTTCTCGGGGAAAAAGTAATCTGCACCTCGATTAATGAATTGACCAATACTAGCTGTATTTTCTTCCCCAACCATTTCAAAAATAGTTTTACTTCGGTTTCCAATATCATCATTTAATTTATAAATTTGCATGTTTCTAGCTGTATAATCTCTAAGATATGGTGGAGCAAGATCTCGACCCATCCAATTCATTAAGGGTACACCATGACAATCTTCTTTCCTAAAATCTCCAGTATACGTACCAGTAAGGAGTGATACTTGAGTTGGATATGTAATAGGTGGAAAATCAGTTATACAGTTTTTCGAATAAATCCCTTCTTCCATCAATTTTTCAATATTAGGAAGCCACCCTTTTTTAACAAATTGAAATAGATGATCAGATCTTAAATTATCAACAATGCAAAGAATAACTCTGTTTATCTTATTCATAATCCTTTAGGACTTAAGGTATGAACTATAATACTACAAGAATTAAAAAAGGTGATGTTATTAAATATTTGAAATAAAGGAATCTTGATTATTGAGTTAGAAATTAAACTTTTTATCTTTAGTTGTCGATAATTATTTAAATGGATAAAAAGCCCCTGGTGGGAATTGAACCCACGACCGGCAGATTACAATTACAGTACAGTTAATATCAAACTGTTGTCTGCTGCTCTACCACTAAGCCACAGAGGCAAAAATATTTTTCTATATTCTCTAGGAAAATGTCATAAATTTTTAATTTTGTGGTTTTAGAGCGTTTAAAAATCACACAAATAATTATTTAAAGTAACTTATCTTTTTTGTACATAAATTACTAAATTTTCTAGTCAAGAAAATTAGATAGCGACAAGAGGTTAAAAAATTTGTCTCGATATTCCAAAGAGGACATCGTCAAACTTGCGTTTAAGATATATAAGGAAGGAGAAACGTTGGAAAAATCAATTTGGCGCCTTGCAGAATTATGTGCGATTATTAACAAAAATGTAGAACATGGGTATGATATTAAACCTCTAGAGACCGATAATCCCGTTTTGCTTATTAGGGAGGATGTTAACGGAGAATTACTTACGCCTCCTGAAAAAGAAATACGAGAAGTCGCAGAAATTATATACCATGAAAGTCCTAGCCGATCTGAGCTTGATTGGTATATTGCAGAGAAGACTCTACTTTTAGATTGGATAAAGGATATTATTGCTAAGAATAGAAATAATTCCTAATATTTCAACTAAATGATTTGTGTCTATTTCTTTTAATAGTACAATCAATATAGTACTTTATTACTAGATGTTAAAGTTTGAATACATTATATTATAATACATCTTTTACTAATTATCTTTAGTTCAAAAGAAAAATTAAATTCATTAAGGTTAGTCAAGTGCCAAGTCCAAGGAAAGGGAAAAAGAAGTCAGCTGATGATAAAAGCCAAACCTCTTTATTTTCTTTTGTCGATGAAAATAAAAAAGATAAGAAAAAAATCCCGAAACCAGAAGAAAAAGAGGAAAATATTGAAGAAAAGGAAGAAGTAACCAAGGAAGAACCTTTAGTTCTTCCAACTCAAGAAAAAGAAATAGAAAAACCAATAAAAACAGAGAAGAAAATAACTAAAAAATCCACTCAACTGAGATTCTATGAAAAAATCGATAAACCTTTCGGTCTTAAAGAGAAATCCATAAGAGTAGAAAAAGTTCTTAGAGAAGGTGCAACCTCAAAATACATTAGATACTTGATTGAAAGTGGGGAGATCGTTAATAACCTAAAACAAGGATTATTATTAGATGTAGATTATGACGGGGGGCAAAATAAAGCGTTTTGTAAATTTTATGATTTATCAACAAATAAAATAAAGATTTGGATAGACACAACTGGTCATGAACCTTATTGTTTAAGCCCCGAACCAATAGAAGAATTAGAAAAATTGACCTTCTCTGAAAAAGTTGGCCAAACGACACAAAAAAAGAAGTTAACAGATTATTCCGGTTTTAAACGATTTGAACAAATTAAGAAGTTTAGCTTATTAAAAGATAAGGAAATTTCGATGACCAAACTTTATGGAGAAACTCCTACAAATATAGGTGGTTCTGGCACGAATATTCGCAATATTTTAGGGGAAAATGATAAAAAAGCATGGGAAGCGGATATTCGTTATCACTTAAATTATATCTTTGATACTCAATTAATTCCCGGTTTGATTTACACAATAGATGATGGTAAGTTAAAAAAGTTAAATTACGAAGAAATTAATGACGATGCAAAAAAAACAGCTAATGAACTTAGAAACTTATTCAAGAACGAGTCACCAGAAATTCAAGAGTTCACAGAAGAATTTTTAAACATCTTCATTACTCCAATCCCTGATGTAAAACGATTAGCAATGGATATTGAGGTTCAGATGGGTGAACATGACTACGGAATCCCTGATCCGCGTCAAGCAAAACAAGAAGTTATTAGTATCTCTTTTGTTGCTACAGATGGATTAAAAAAAGTTTACATGCTGGAGAGAGCAGAATATTTAGTTAAGAATTTTCACGAAGATTTTCCCCCTGATGCAGAGGTTGTTTTATTTAAATCAGAAAAGAATTTATTGATTGAGACATTTCGGATTATTTGGGAGTATCCCGTAATTATCACCTTTAATGGAGACAATTTTGATTTAAACTATTTATTTCATAGAGCAAATGATAGATTAAAAATCGATAAAGATTTAAACCCTATACATGTAAAACGTGGATTTGGGGTTATGTCTAGTGCAGAATGTGATTTACGTAGGGGAATTCACATCGATGTTTTTAATTTGTTTTTCAACAGAAGTATTTCTGGATATGCTTTTGGGGGTGTATATGAGAGTGCTTCTCTTAACTCGATTAGTGCTGCTTTATTAGGAGAAGAAAAGTTCCAGCATGATGAATTAATTCATGAAATGGAATTTGATATTCTTTCATGGTATAACCTTAAAGATTCAATATTAACCTTGGAATTGACCAAATTTAACAACTCTTTGGTGTGGAATTTAATCATTCTTTTATGTCGGATAACAAAGATGCCAATCCATGACATGGTTCGAAGGCAAATTTCAACTTGGATTCAGAATATTTTTTATTTTGAGCACCGTAGAAAAAACTATCTAATTCCTAGGCGCTCAGAAATATCTGAACTCAAAAAAGGTGGACTTCTTATGTCCAGAGCTGATGATTTAAAATTTCAAGGAGCATATGTAGTTCAGCCTGTTCCTGGTATTCACTTTGATGTCGTGGTGATGGATTTTGCTTCACTTTACCCTTCTATCATCAAAGAATATAATCTTTCATATGAAACTGTTTTATGTCCTCATAAAGATGATGAAGACAATCTTGTGAAGGGAACTCCTTATCATATCTGTACTCATAAAATGGGAATCTTTGCGTATGTAGTAGGATTCTTCCGCGATATTAGAGTAAAATATTTCAAACCAAAGTCAGGTGATAAAAAATTGACTGAAAAACAACGCAACTATTATCAAACCATTCAACAAGCACTTAAAGTGTTTATCAACGGATCATATGGTGTTTTTGGTTCTCAAAATTTTCCATTGTTCTGTTTACCAGTTGCAGAAAGCACAACAGGAATCGGGCAATATTCTATAAAGGA
>JBHLOF010000055.1:0-27767 GCA_048940805.1 Promethearchaeota archaeon | reverse complement strand
TAGGGTTTTTATTAGAAATTCTTTTTATTTTTAATGTTTTAGAACCAATTAATTTTATACTATCTCCAATCACCGTATTTTGGCTTGGCTTACCAGCAGTCACGGGATTGTTTCTGATTTATGGAATCTTGAGAAAAGAATTAACACTAGTACTTTTATCAATATTCGCATCCAATTTGGGATTAACTGTTGCAGAATTGCTGACACCTGCTCAGATGATAATTTTTAGTCTTGTGACAATGCTCTATATCCCTTGCTTTGCTACGATCATTATAATCGCCAAAAATTCAAGTTGGAAATACGCTATACAAATTACTCTTTTAGAAATCGGATTGGCCTTATTGATTGGTGGGATTGTCCACTTTGGGTTTGTTTTGGTTTTTGGACTTTAATAAACTTCTTTTAGGAGAAAGATTTTTAGAAAAGGGAAATCTATTCCCAAATAAATTCATACCTGCATTTTGTGCAAACCATCTTTTTTGCGTAAATCCGCCTTGGCACGTAACTTATTATCTTGGATTTATCATCAACTTCTCTTATAGCAAAACCAGCTGCTCCGCATTCTGGACATTGTCTTTTATTAACACGAGCATCTGCCTGGGGGATTGACATAGTAACTACTGGTTGAGGCGGTATTGATATAGGTTTCACAATTTGACTCGGATAAGAAGGTAAATTTAATGATTGTGACAAATTTTGAATTTCGTTTTTTAATTTATTATTTTCTGTAGTTAACTTGATAATTTGGTTTTCTTTCTCAGCGACGAGTGCTTGATAATAATGAATTTCCGAAAATAGAGTTGTAATTTGATTTGATAGCTTTTCAAGCGTTTCTTCATAATCAGAAGTAAATTCACCTAAGCTATTCTTCATTTTGTATCTTCCCACTTCAGTTTTAACAATATTGTCGTGTATTTCTATATTCTATAATACTTAATTTGATCGATTATATAAACATTAGTAGTAAAAATGGCCGAAAAAAAGGGAAAATTTGAATTCATACCCCATATTTTAATAATTACAAGTTATATTCGAGATAAAAACTGTTATGAGAATTATATTTTTAGGAACTAATGGTTGGTATTCAACCAAAACTGGAAATACTGTTTGTACTCTAATTGAAACGAAAACTCATTATATAATTTTAGATGCGGGAGATTCTTTTCAAAAAGTTGACCAATATATTAACAAAGAGAAGCCAATTATTATTCTTCTTAGCCATCTTCACCTAGATCATATAATCGGACTTCATGCATTGGCAAAGTTTCATTTTAAACAGGAGTTGAATCTTTTTGGACATAAGGGTACAAAAAAGGGGATAACCAACATTATCAAGCATCCTTATTCATCACCCCTTTCTGGTTTACCCTTGAAATTTCAGATAACTGACTTGAAAGAAGGAAATTATAATGTTGGATTTCCAATAAAATGTAAGCTTCTGATTCATGCGGATCCTTGTCTTGGTTACAGAATGGAACTTGAAAACAAGGTGATCACATATTGCACTGATACTGGAGTGTGTGAGAACCTTTATGAGCTTGCCAAAGATGCGGATTTATTAATAACTGAATGTTCCTATAAACCAGGTCAGGAGGAATGGGGGTGGCCACATCTGAAACCAGAAGAAGCTGCGGATGTAGCTGTGAAATCAAAAGTTAAAAAATTAATTCTTACTCATTTTGATGCTAGTACCTATTCAACACTAGAGGAACGTAGAGACGCAGAAGAAAGGGCAAGAAAAATATTTGAAAATACCTCTGCAGCATCAGATGATCTAGAATTAAATATTGATTAAAAATAGATAAAAAAAGATATATTAGAAGAATGTCGATTTCCCATTCCGATCGAAACTGGCAATTGCTCCACTTCGATTTACGAAATCCCAACTCCTCCCAAAATCATTATACTTCCAGAAATGGGTATTACATATCCTAATATTGGAAAAGAAAAATCCAAATGGAGAATTTTCTAATCTTTGAGGATTTTTACCATCAAGACCCGGAGTGTAAGACATTTTCATTTCACCATACGGCATCTTCACATGAAATGTGTTATCCTCTTGGGTTAACTCGATGTTAGCATATTTCACACCTAAGACTTTTCTGAGGATTGAACTACCAAAAACATTTTTAACAAAGTAAGGTTCTAAATATTTCCTCTGTTCTTCTGTGGCATTCTCACTAATGTAAAGACCACCTTCTCCACCTTTAACCATGACATCAGCAGCTTTATTTGAGTATAAATCTATAACAGTAATAACTAAGAGCCCACTGATATCGACATCAGCTATCTTCCCCTCTTCAAATTGATACAATTGGAATGACTTACATGATTCTTCTCTATCTCGTCCAAAATAAAATGAACAATGTCCTTCAGCCGCGCATGCTTCATACCATGTACCTTTTGTGTTCCAACTAATTGATTCTTGAGACATCATATCACCTTCCCGCATAATCGGGTTTCATTTAATAATTAGGAAAGAAAGAATATAAAATAGTAATAATTTTACTCTACATATTAATTAATCTCATAAGCAGATATTGTACAAAAAGAGACGATTGTGAATGGATGTTATTGTAGAAATTAAAAACGGTAAAATTCAAGGATATGATGGTGATGGGATTAAGATCTTTAAAGGAATTCCGTATGCGGAACCACCTATTGGGGATTTACGATTGAATAATCCTAAACCAAAAGGACCATGGGAAGGAGTATTAAATGCAACAAAATATAAACCAATAGTCCCGCAACCCCCTCCTACCACTAATTTTTTTCCCCCACTACCTCAAAGCGAAGAGGAATGCCTTACCCTTAATATTTGGACTCCAAACTGCGATAATATGAGACGTCCTGTATTATTTTGGATTCATGGGGGATCTCATATATATGGTTCGGGGAGAATTCTTAATGGAAGGAGTATTTCACGTGTTGGGCAAATAATTTTAGTAACTATAAATTACCGGTTAGGACCCTTAGGATATTTATATATGCCTGAAGCTCCTTCAAATATCGGACAATTAGACCAAATAATTGCTCTTGAGTGGGTGCATGATAATATCGAGTCTTTTGGGGGTGATCCAGATAATATAACAATTTTTGGGGAGAGTGCCGGAGCTACTTCTGTGTGTGCATTGATGGCTATGCCTAGGGCTAAAGGTCTTTTTAAAAGAGCAATATCTCAGAGCAGTGCCTTACAACCTAATGCTTTTGAACTTTCAGTCAGAAAAACTACAGCAAAAATGATATTGGATGAATTGAATATAGAGAATAATGATCTAGATGGATATCGTAAACTTTCTGTTGAAGATATTATGAAAGCCTTTATGAAAGCTCAGCAAAAGGCAGAATTGAACCGACTCTCTTTAGAATTTCGACCATTTGTTGATAATGATTCTCTTCCTTTACATCCAGTAAAAGCAATTCAAGAAGGATATGCGAAAGATATTGATTTGATTATTGGGACTAACCTTGAGGAGTGGCGATTTTGGCGCGTTTTTGAACCTGAATTTGAGAACTATGAAGAATCAAGGATTAAGAAAAGAATAACCAATTCACTGAAATTAAATGGTGAGGATGAAAAAATGCTCGAAACTATAATAAAAGTATATCAAGAATCTGGGAAAATTAAGAATTTGGATATGAATCTTCATGATATTCATGATGCATACATGACCGATTTGATTTTTCGAGCACCTTCGATAAAATTCGCTGAGGCGCAGAGTAAATATCAAAAAAATACATATATGTACTTATTTAATTGGAAATCCCCTTTTCAAGGAGGAAGATATGGTGCAATGCATGGAATGGAAATCGCATTTGTTTTTGGAGGATTCTGGGAAGACTTTTTCTGGACATTTCCTAAAAAAACAGCTGAAACAGAGGTTTTATCAAAGAATATGATGAAGTATTGGGTTGGTTTTGCGAAATATGGTAACCCAAATTTTAAAGATGCCTTGAAATGGCCTTCATATGATGCTCACCAACGAAAAACAATAGTATTTGATAAAAAAATAGAGATTGTTGAGGATCCATTAAAACTAGAAAGGGAAATGTGGTATAAAATGAATCAATGGTCTCAATTTTGATCTATTTAGAAAAATGTCAAAGAAAAAATATAAAAAACCAATTATTTTAATTCACAAATTAATAAAATCAAATTTTTTAACTTCTAAATAATGATACAAACAAGATGATTTTTTATGGATATAATTGCAGAAACAAACAGCGGAAAAATTAAAGGTTATGAACAAGACGATATCAAAATCTTTAAGGGAATTCCCTATGGGGAACCTCCTATAGGTGAATTGCGTTTAAATTACCCAAAACCAAAAAAGCCTTGGAAGGGTGTTCTAGAAGCTAAAGAATATAAACCTATAGTACCACAACCCCCACCCATTTTAACTTATTTCCCTCCTCCGCCCCAGAGTGAGGAGGAATGTCTAAACCTTAATGTTTGGACTCCTGGATGTGATAAAGATCAACGGCCTGTACTATTTTGGATTCATGGTGGATCTCACATATATGGATCAGGTATATTACTAAATGGGCGGAGCATTGCGGGTACTGGGAATATTGTGTTAGTTTCAATTAATTATCGATTGGGTCCATTGGGCTACATGTATATTCCTGGTGCACCCACAAATATAGGAGAATTAGATAAGATTACTGCGCTTGAATGGGTTCGTGATAATATCGAATATTTTGGAGGTGATCCAAATAATATTACTATTGCGGGAGAAAGTGCTGGTGCTACTTCAGTTTGTACATTGATGACGATGCCCAAAGCCAAAGGACTTTTCAAGAGGGCTATTTCTCAAAGCGGAGCTGTATTGCCTAACGCTTATGAATTTTCAGATAGGGAACCTACTACTGAAAAGGTAATGAAGGAATCAAATCTAACCATTGATGATCTAGATAAATACCGAAAACTTCCTATTGATAAGTTGATGGATGGATTTGTAAAAGCCCAGCAAAAAGCATTTCTAAACCAGGTACAATTAAGTATTTATCCTTTTATTGATAAGGATAATATCCCCCAACATCCTATAAAAGCAATCCAAGAAGGTTATGCAAAAGAGATTGATTTAATCGTAGGTACTAATCTTGAAGAATGGAAATATTGGCGTGCATTTGAGCCAAATTTCGAACAACTTGAAGAATCTCAGATTAAGGAAAGATTATTAAATATAATAAGGAACAGTGGCGAGGATGAAAACAAAATGGAAGATATTATTAATACATATCAAAAATCAAGGAAAGAGATCGGTTTACCAATAAACATACACGAAGCCTATGACGCTTACATGTCAGATACAGTTTTTCGTATTCCCTCATTAAAAATTGCTGAAGCTCAGAGTAAACACCAGAAAAATACCTATATGTACATGTTTAAATGGAAGACACCTTTCGAAAATGGAAGATACGGAGCAATGCACGCTTTAGAAATCGCATTTGTATTTGGAGCCTTTTGGGAAGATTATTTATTTACATTTCCTAAAAAAACAACTGAAACTGAAAAATTATCTAATAGTATGATGAATTATTGGGTTAATTTTGTAAGAAATGGTAACCCAAATTATAATGGTACCTTGAATTGGCCCATTTATGATACAAACAATAGAGAAACAATAATATTTGATCATAACATTGAAATAATTAAGGACCCATTGAAAAATGAGAGGATAATGGGGTATAACCTTAACCAATGGTCAAATTTTTAATAAAATAACAAACTAATGAAAAATATAAGAAATAAAACTGAAAGGATGAGAATATGAAAACAACAGAGATAATTAATACAACAACTGGAAGATTAAAAGGCTGTATTGAGAATGGAATTTTTGTATTTAAAGCCATTCCCTATGCTGAACCTCCGATAGGCAATCTACGCCTTAGTGCTCCAGTGGCAAAATCTCCCTGGGATGGTGTGTTTGAAGCGTTACAATTTGGACCTGAGTTTGTCCAACCTTATAATATAAATACACCTCAACCACGTCCACCTCAAAGTGAAGAAGATAGCCTGACATTGAATATATGGACTCCGGGGATTGATAATAAACGACGACCAGTCATGTTTTGGATTCATGGTGGGGCTTTCATATATGGATCTGGTACACGAGCAATTTACCATGGAATGAATCTGACTAAAAGAGGAGATGTTGTTTTAGTAACCATCAATTATCGATTAGGAGCATTTGCCAATTTAATGATACCTGGGGCAACGCCAAATATTGGGATGCTTGATCAGATTACCGCACTAGAATGGGTAAGAGATAATATCGAACATTTTGGAGGAGATCCTAATAATGTGACTATTTTTGGTGAAAGTGCAGGGGGAGCCTCAGTATGTACTTTGATGGCAATGCCCAAGGCAAAAGGCCTTTTTCATCGTGCGATATCCCAAAGTGGAGCTGCCCATCCTCTCGGTTTTATAAAATCTTCTTTGAAATATACTACAGAATTAACAATGAAAGAGCTTAACATAAAATCAGATAGCATAGATGAATTTCGAAAAGTTCCTGCCTTGGATATTGTAAAAACTACCTTTCGCTTAGAAAAAAGAGCATTTCAACAAGGCTTCCGCCTTTCATATGGTCCCTATATAGATGGTGAATACCTTCCTCAACACCCATTAACAGCCCTTAAAGAAGGATACGCAAAAGATATAGAATTAATAGTTGGTTCTAATTTTGAAGAAACTAAATTTGGATTTATGACGAATCCAAATTTTAAGGAAACTACTCCGGAGCACCTACCCAAACGATTAAAAAGGGCCTTAGCAGCTACGGTGGAGAAGGAATATGATCTTGATAAAATTATTAATATTTATAAAAATTCAAGAGAAGAAAACAATTTATCGTCTAAACCCCAGGATATTCTTGATGCTTTTGGCACAGACAACCAATTTCGTATTCCTGCCATTAAATTTGCAGAATATCAAAGTAAACACCAAAAAAATACTTACATGTATTTATTCTCTTGGCAACTCCCAAATAAATTTGGAGCCATGCATGGATTAGAGATTGGATTTGTTTTTAATAGGTTTTTCAATGTTGATATTCCAACTTTACCTAAAAAATCAGAGGAAACTGAAAAATTATCACTGAATATGGTGGATTCTTGGGTCTCATTTGCTAGATCTGGAAATCCAAACCATGAAGGAATCCCATATTGGCCATCATATGATATAAAAAATAGAAGTACGATAGTTTTTGATAAAGATATAAAAATATGGAACGATCCTCTTGAAAAAGAGCGAGAACTATGGTATGGGATGAATACATGGTCTCGATATTAAAATTAAATAAAAAACTATATTTTAATTCCTTTTAAATTTATCGAGGTCCTCAATCGCAATTACGTGAAGATTCTAAAAACTCATTCCGTAAGGAGATGCGTAACAATAAAATAGTTTATCCAATTTTTTTAATTATATTTTTATAAAATTAGAAACAGGTTTGGTAATTGAAAAAAACTGAAATTATTAATACAGATGCAGGTAAAATCCGAGGTTATATAGAGGGTGATATATTTGTATTTAAGGGAATTCCATATGCTAACCCGCCTATTGGGAGGCTTAGATTTAGTAATCCAGTTCTAAAGGAATCTTGGGAGGGAGTTCTTGATACCTTGGAATTTGGACCTGAAGCACCTCAACGTATTTCCCCAATTACTCCCCAACCCTATCCAAAACAAGATGAGACTAATTGTCTTACTATGAATATTTGGACTCCTGGAATGGACAATGAGGAACGTCCTGTAATGGTTTGGATTCATGGGGGTGGATTTAGTCAAGGATCTGGTTCTCGTGTTGATGTACTTCCTTTAGCTCGTCACGGAAATGTCGTCCTAATTACCATTAATTATCGATTAGGACCACTAGCGAATTTGGTCTTACCAGATGTTCCAGGAAATCTCGATATGTTGGATCAGGTTATAGCACTAAAATGGATAAATAAAAACATCACATCGTTTGGTGGCGATCCACAAAAGGTAACTATTTTTGGAGAAAGTGCAGGAGGTCAATCTGTATGTATATTAATGGCAGTACCTAAAGCTAAAGGACTTTTCCATCGAGTAATCTCTCAAAGTGGAAGAGCCATGCCTCAAGGCTATAAATACTCAGATAGAAAAACAACCACCAAATGGTTATTGGAGGAGTTAAACTTGAAGAAAGATGATTTGGAAGGACTTCGAAAAACTTCTGCTGAAAAAATAATACAAGCATCAGGTAAAGTACAACAAAAAGCAACTGCGAGTGGTATGTGGCATGCATTTGGACCGTTTATTGATGGTATTAATCTTCCAGAACACCCTCTAAAGGCTGTAGATAAAGGATTTTCAAAAGAAATTGAGTTAATTATTGGCTCAAATAGCGAAGAATGGAAATTTTTCTACATGTTTAATCCTAATTACAAGGAGATCGATTCAGATGCTTTACCTAAACTAATGGGAAGAGCATTAAAAAATATTGGAGAACCCGAGGATAAAGCAGATTCAGTTATTGAAATTTATCAAAAATCAAGAAAAGAACATAACTTATCAGTAAGTCCACAAGATATATTTGATGCTTTCAATACTGATTCCGTATTCCGAATTCCTGCAATTAAATTTGCCGAAGCGCAAAGTAAATACCAAAAGAATTCTTACATGTATCTCTTTTCCTGGCCATCGAAATTCAGAGGTGGTATCTATGGAGCTATGCATGGTTTGGAAATTGCTTTTGTCTTCAATAGATTTTTAGATCATGATAGGGGTTTTAATCCTAAGAGAACTCAAGAAACTGAATCGCTATCAGGTAAAATTATGGATGCCTGGGCCTCTTTTGCGAAAAAAGGAAATCCAAATCATAAATATATCCCTAATTGGCCACAATATAGCATACCAAAAAGAGCGACTATAGTTTTTGATAACCAAGTTGAGATATGGGAAGATCCAATGAAAAAGGAAAGGGAATTGTGGGATGAGATGAGCATTTGGAAAAATTTCTTTTAGATTTGTTTTGTGAAATTAAAATCTTAATATTAATTTAAAGGAAATACTTGCTTTTGATTATAAAAGATATCCCATAGACGGAATATATACAAAATATCCAGACAAATTAGTTGAATTACGATCTGTAGTTTTAATTTAATATATTATAAAAAATGAGCAATTTCACTTAAACTTTTGCAGCATTTGCTTGAATAGCATCAGTTATTTTGACCCAAGTTTCTGTAGGTAAGGAATGTCCCATTTTTTCTATTATTAGTAATTCAGATCCTGGGATTGCATCATGAGTATCTTTACCTCCTTCAACAGGCAAAAGTGGGTCCTCACTACCATGGATTATTAGGGTTGGAACTTTTACTGACTTTAGTTTTGGTTTTCTATTTTCACTTGCCATAATTGCTAATAATTGTCGACCAAATCCCGAAGGATAAAAAGATCGATCAAAAGCTTTTCCAGCAAGTTCTCTGGCTTTCTCCTCGTCAAATGGAAACGAACCATGGATTAAACGCATAACTCTAACTCCATTTTCAATCACTTTATCACGCTCTGGGGGAAACTGAGCAACTAATGCCTGCTGTACTTCTGGATCTCCTCCTGGAAGTTCTGGATTCCCCGTTGTACTCATAATAGATGTAAGGCTTAATACACGAGTAGGATGTCGTAGAGTTATTATTTGCACAATCATTCCTCCCATCGAACGTCCACATATATGTGCTTTTTCGATGTTTAAAGCATCTAGAACACCAATGGCATCATCTGCCATATCATTTAATGAATATGGCGATTCAACTGGATTTCCTGCTTGAGCAGCCATAAAAGCTGCCATTATATCCGGCTCACCTCCCTCTTCACATTTAGTGGATAATCCTACATCTCGATTATCGAAACGTATCACATAAAAACCTCGATCTAATAAAAGTTGAATAAACCCATCCTCCCATGTAATCATTTGGCTTCCTAATCCATTCACTAGTAGTAGTGGTTTATCATTAGGATTCCCTAAAGTTTCATACTCGATTTCAATATCTTTTACTTTAGCTTTTGGCATTTCAATTCCTTATAATTTTATATTTTTAATATAAGTAGCTTTCTTTTAAAACTTTATATGAAAATGAGCATAAATTTAAGTTTTCATTGCGATATCCAAGATTGCATTAGATATTTCATCCCAAACCTCAGGAGGAAGTGAATGCCCCATTCCTTCTATAAGTAGCAATTTTGATCCCTGTATCGCTTCATGAACATCTTTACCACCTTCAACAGAAATAACTGGATCATCAGTTCCATGGATGACAAGTGTAGGAGCTTGAATTGAAGATAATTTTGGTTTCCTATTCCCACTTACCATCATTGCCAAAGATTGTCGAGTTATTCCCGGAGGATAATAACATCGATCATAAGCTCTTCCAGCATAGTCACGGTTTTTCACTTCATCATAAGGAAATTCTGGACCATTTAGTAAACTTCTGAGTTTTACATAATACTCAACGAATCCTTCACGATCTGCAGGGGCAGGAGTAGCCATTACTCTTCCTACCTCTGGATCTCCTCTAGGAATTTCAGGATTCCCCGTTGAACTCGAGATACATATTAGAGATAATACACGCGTAGGATGTCGGTAACCTATTACTTGTACTAACATTCCCCCCATTGAAAATCCACAAATGTGGGCTTTTTCAATTTTAAGAAAATCTAATAATCCTATTGTATCATCTGCCATATCTTCCACGGTATATGGAGGTTCAAAAAACTCTCCTCTCTGTATTGCCAGATAGGCTTGCATGATATCTGGTTCACCTGCTTCTTCAACCTTGGTTGATAAACCTACATCTCTATTATCAAACCGAATTACAAAAAACCCGCGTTCTACTAAACATTGAATAAATCCCTCATCCCAGTTAATCATCTGACTTCCTAACCCATTTATAAGTAGTAATGGGCTATCTGTAGTATTTCCAAACGTTTCAAATTCGATTTCAATATTATTTGCTTTTGCTTTGGGCATTTTTATCTCCAATAAATTTTTTTGATTTAAGAATATGATATATTCAACTTAAGCTTTTGCAGCGTTTTTAGCTATAGCTTCAGCAATTTGAGGCCATGTTTCAGGAGGCAGACTGTGCCCCATTCCTTCTATAATTAATAATTCAGAACCGGAAATCGCTTTATGAGTATCAATGCCACCTTCAACTGGGAAAAACGGGTCTTCTCGCCCATGAATTACAAGAGTTGGAACTTTTATAACCGACAACCTATCCTTTCTGTTTCCGTCCACCATTACTGCAAGTGTCTGTCGTTCAGCTCCTTGGGGATAATAGCATCGGTCAAATACTCTAGCTGCAAAACTACGTAGCTTTTCTTCATTAAAAGGAAAACCTGATCCGTAAGTATATTTTCCAACCCGCACTAAGTTTTCTATATAAGCTTCTCGCTCAGGAGGTACAGGATTGAATAATACTTGTGCGGCTTCTTGAGACATTTGAGGAAGTTCTGGATTTCCTGTAGTACTCATTATAGAGGTAAGACTCAAAACTCGAGAGGGATGTTTAATTGCAACAGTTTGAGCAATCATACCTCCCATCGAAGCTCCACAAATATGTGCTTTCTCAATATTTAATGCATCCAATAGACCGATAGCGTCATCCGCCATGTCTTCCAGAGTATAAGGTGCTTTAAAATCCTTCCCTTGCTGTACTGCCGTAAAAGCTCCCATTAAATCTGGATCGCCTGCCTTATCAATTTTAGATGATAATCCTACATCCCTATTATCAAAAATTATTACAAAAAATCCTCGATCTGTAAGAGATTTTATGAATCCTTCCTCCCACCCGATCATTTGGGAACCTAAACCTATAATTAGAAGTAACGGCTTATCTTCAAGATTCCCGAAGGTTTCATATTCAATTTCAATGTCATTAGCATTTACTCTTGGCATATCTAAATTCTTATAAATCAATTTAATTGAAGTTTTAAATCATTAGCAATTTTTATTTTTAATTCATTTAGGTTTAAATAGTTGAAATAGTATGAGTATGAAAGGAAAAATATGTATTATAACGGGTGCGAATTCCGGAATAGGTAAAGCTACGGCGTTAGGTTTAGCAAAGATGAATGCCACAATAGTTATGCTATGCCGTAATAAAGAATTAGGAGAAACAGCCCAAAAAGAGATTATCAATGAATCTGGGAATAAAGATATAGATTTACTGTTATGCGACTTATCATCTCAAGAGCAAATTCGCAATTTTGTGAGTGAGTTTAAACAAAAGTACCAATACTTGCATGTGTTAATAAACAATGCAGGCGTTATGGCTTCTAAGCGGAGAGTATGCGTTGATGGATTTGAAATGAATTTCGCTGTAAATCACCTAGGACCATTTTTATTAACAAATTTACTTTTAGATGTTTTGAAAAAGAGTGCTCCTAGTAGAATCGTAAATGTGGGTTCAGCGGCTCATGGGATGGCTAAAATAGATTTTGATGATCTTCAATGCGAAAATAAGAAACATCGTTTATTCAAAGTTTACGGCGCTTCTAAACTCGCATTCATTTTGTTCTCATATGAATTGAGCAGACGATTAGAAGGCACTGGAGTTACAGTTAATATTGTTCACCCAGGGATGGTAAATACTAATTTAGGTAGGGAGATGTCTCGTTTTAGCCGAACTGTTGGAAAACTTGTTTTTAAAAGCCCTGAGAAAGGTGCAGAAACATCAATCTATCTAGCATCTTCACCGGAAGTAGAAGGAATTACTGGAAAATATTTCATAAAAAAGCAACAACAAGAGTCATCTAAAGAATCTTATAATGAAGATGATGCTAAGAAATTATGGGAAATTAGCGCAAAATTGACAAATATTGAAAATATTTAAGTATATAAAATACGGTGGAAAAATTTGGGTAGAATTTTAGAACTTGCAGAAGACCTTTGGCTTGGTAAAAAAGACACATTTTCTTACCATCCCTTTGGTGTTCCTCGTGGACTTGAGCTCATTAGTGAATTCAATTTACAACGAACTTGGTTTTATAGAGGATTTTCAAATTCAATAATAAGAGAAACTAACGATGGGTTGATTATTGTAGATCCTGGGGCAGACTTCGATGTAAACAGAAAATTTAAAGCTGTACGGGAGGTAACAAATCAAAAAGTTCACACTGTAATTTTTACACACGGTCATGTTGATCATGTAGGAACTAAACCATATTTAGAGGAAATTGAACAAAAAGGTTTACTACCCTTTCGAGTTATTGGTCATGAATCCATTATTACCAGGTTCGATCGTTACAAATTGACGAATTCATGGAATGCATACATTAATTTAAGGCAATTTCGAGGAGATCAAGGAGAACCTGCTTTCACTAAAGAATTTAAATATCCTGATATAACCTACCGAGATGAATTATCTCTTGAAATCGGGGGAGTTACTGTTGATTTAAAGCATTCTAAAGGGGAAACAGATGATCATACATGGGTTTATTTTCCAGATACAGAAATATTATGCACAGGAGATCTCTTTATATGGGGCGTTCCAAATGCAGGTAATCCCCAAAAAGTTCAACGTTACGCTTATCAATGGGCGTCAGCATTACGAGAAATGGTGAAGTTAAATCCCAAAATACTATGCCCGGGACATGGAGTTCCTATTATCGGGAACAACCGAGTTAAAGAAGCGCTAATTGATACTGCTTTATTACTTGAGTCACTTCATTCTCAAACAATCCAATTAATGAATAAAGGTACAACTTTAGATTCAATTATTCATACTGTAAAGGCTTCTGAGGAATTACTTAACAAACCATACCTTAGACCAATCTATGACGAACCTGAATTCATTGTTCGGAATATTTGGAGATTATATGGTGGATGGTATGATGGAATTCCCTCTCATTTAAAGCCAGCTCCCGAAAACGCTCTAGCAAATGAGATTGCAAATTTAGCAGGAGGCGCAGATAAATTAGCAATAAAAGCATTAGATCTTCTAAATAAAGGTGAAATAAAACTAGCTTGTCATATGGCTGAGTGGGCTTGGTTGAGTTCACCCCATAATAAAAAAGTGAGTAAGATTGCATCAGATATATTTATAGAAAGAGCTAAAAACGAAACATCAACGATGGCAATCGGGATTTATTTATCCGCAGCTAGAAAAATGGGTGGTGATCCTGACGAAAAAATGCCGGGTAAAACTGTAATACAAGCGCAAAGCAATAGAAGTAAACAAAATTAGGATCTTAGATTATTTTTTCATAATCAACATAAGGACGAAATTTACCTTGATTTTCAGCTTCTTTTAAAGCTTCAACATATAATTTTAAGTTTCCCTGCGACATTCTTATCATCCGCCCCCAATCTGCAATAATTGCACCTTCAGGACATACTTTTTCGCAGTATAAACAGTATATGAATCCTTCCATTTGGATTTCTGGTGGATCTGATTCTATATTAATCGCATTAACGGGACAATTATTTTGACATGTTAAGCACTGAGTGCATTTACTCATATCTATTTTAAATACGGGATACATTTGTCGTAAAACTTCTAGTGTTAACATATTTGCTTGCTTAAACCACCAAGTATCATCTACTAATTTGAATGTTGGAATCAAACTTTTTTCTCCCTTTTGAATCCTTAGACTGATATCATATATCTTTTCACCGAACTCAATTGCCTCCTCAAATTCTTTCTCATCTGGATGATTTTGGGTGTGCATTATTTTCGGGTAAAATTGAATAGAAGATTCAGAGTATGAATCATATGTTCCTATAACTATATATCCGCTATTTGCTAATTCTTCTCTCATATAATAAAATGTATTTCCTATAATACTTCCATGAGTGCAAAAAAGAAAACAATGCTTTCCATCTACTTTTTCCATAGCCAGAATAAAATTTCGAACATTAACAGGTTCTCTATAGTAAAATGTTGGTGTTCCAATACCAATGATATCATATTTTCCCAAATCTTTAGATAAAGCTTCCTTAATTCCTATAATATCACAGGAATTACCTTGATTCAGAATTCCTTGTTTTATCTTCTGGGCAATTTTCTCAGTTCCACCTGTCTGTGAAAAATATATAATTAAAAAATTCAATATAATCCCTTCTAATCAAATATGAATTTAATATAAGGGTTTTAACAATAAATAGTTCTTCTCTTTTCACCAAAATTATACTAATGAAATTTTATATGCATTCCTTTACTTTTTATTTATATTTTTTAAAATTTTCTAAGCGAAGTATGGCCTTTATTCAAAATTATCCGGATGAGGAGGAACATAGGGAATATTTAGCGAAGTATCAAATAAATCCCTCCCGTGCTATGTTTACGATTATTCTTAGTATAATGGTTGATGTTTTCGGCTTTTCAATGGTAATGCCTTTATTACCCCAAATAGCAACAACTCTAGGGGCAACTGCACTCATGTATGGTTTTATTATTTCTTCCAATGCTGTTATGATCTTAATCTTTGGACCAATTTGGGGGAAATTGAGTGATAAATATGGACGGAAATCGATTTTAATGATATCTCAAGCGGGTACCGGTGTGGCATTTCTTTTGTTAGCATTTTCAAACTCTCTTTATATAATTCTTGCTGGGCGGATTTTAGATGGGATATTCAGTGGACAGTTTCCTATTGTACGGGCATACATTTCTGATGTTACTACCCCACAAACTCGAACCTCTCAGATGAGTAAGATGATGGTCGGATATACATCTGGTATGATAATAGGACCTCTTCTCGGGGGTACTCTAGGCTCCTTTGGTTGGTGGGTACCGATGGTATTTGCCAGTTTACTCTGCGTTTTATCTGTTATTTTAACTTATAAAGTTTTAGTTGAAAGCATGCCTAAAGACCGAATTGCAGACTTAAGGACTGAGCGAAAACAAAAAATAGAATCCTCTGGTAAAAAGGAAAGTATTTGGAGTAAAGAAGTCGGCATTAGATTCACCCAAGTTTTATTGCATTCGTTTATTTCTATGGTTTTTCAAACAGGTTTATCATTATCTCTCTACAGAAGGTATAATGCGAACCCGGCTATTATAGGCTCAATCATGTCTATTACAGGAATAGTTTTATTAGTTTATGGTTTATTTCTTATAAAACGTGCAATTCAAAAAATTGGAGAGAAACGAATTTTCTTTTTATGCATTTGTGGGTACATCGTATTATTTCTTGTTTACCCTTATTTAGCTGAATTTTGGATGATGTACATCTTCATGGCTATATATGCTTTATGTATGTCTTCTATTTATCCACTTTTATCCAGTAATATTACTAAGGCAGTAGGTCCCGCTAAACAAGGTGAATTAAGTGGATGGTCTGTTAATATTCGATCTGTCGCCCAAGTAACAAGTCCAATAATATCAACGGGCTTCCTAGAGCTTGGGGGGTTAAATTTTGGTTTAATATACTTTGATTCTTATCAATTAATTGGTTTCACAATTGTAATTTTAGCAATAGTTCTTCTGATTGTTGCCGTTGTTGATGTTAAAATGTATCCCAGGCTATATTCATATGAAAAAGCTCTAAGAAAAAGAATGAAAGAGTCTAAGATGGCAACAAAAACGCAATTAGACATTATTGAATGAAAATAATACCTTAAATGAAATTTTATATGGATCGTTTTATTTTCTTATCCATATTTCTATTAAACTACCTTAGGGAATTTTATGGAGACACAAGAATTTCAAACTGATGATGCTCATAGGGAAGCTTTAGCGAAATACCAGATAAATCCTACTCGCGCAATGTTTACTATTATACTAAGCATTTTTGTTGATTCTTTTGGGTATGTTATGGTTATGCCCTTATTACCACAAATATTTTACGGTCTTGGTGCTACAGATTTAACTATTGGGCTTTCAATTTCTTCAAATGCCGTTGCTCTTTTGATTTTTGGTCCAGTTTGGGGCAAACTTAGCGATAAATACGGGCGTAAACGTATTTTAATGATTTCTCAAATTGGTACAGGATTTGCATTTTTGCTTTTAGTATTTTCTGATTCTATCCCTATAATTTTTGGTTCCCGAATTCTAGATGGAATATTCAGTGGGCAGATGCCTACTGTCCGAGCATATATTGCAGACGTGACAACACCCCAAACCAGAGCTTCGCAGATGGGTAAGATAATGGCAGGCTATACATCTAGTATGATGATAGGCCCATTTATAGGTGGAGTGTTAGGGGCTTTTAACTGGAGATATCCCATGATTTTTGCAAGCATTCTTACTGTTGTGTCTACAATTTTGACCTATACCGTATTGGTCGAAAGTATGCCAAAAGAACGGATTGCAGATATAAAAGAAGCAAAAGAAAGGAATAACGTATCCTCTAAAGGAATCCTGACAAAAGAAGTGGCAATTCGTTTTATTGAAATCTTTATCCTTTCTCTTATGTCAATGATTTTCAATACCAGTTTCTCTTTAGTATTATATACTCGATATAGTGCAAATCCTTTTATAATTGGTTCAATCATGGCTGTTTCAGCAGGTTTCATTATGATTTATGGATTATTTTTTATGAAGCGTTTCATTCAAATAATTGGCGAAAAGAAGATGTTCTTTCTTGGTATGAGTATATACATTATTGGGTTCTTTACATATCCTTACCTGAATGAACTATGGATGCTCTATATTTTTGTAATCCCTCTTAGTTTCAGTGGAGCGTCAATTGGACCGTTGATTTCCACTAATATCACAAAAGCGATAGGTCCTGATAAGCAAGGTGCGCTGAGTGGCTGGTCTACAAATCTTCAAGCGATATCACAGATTGTAAGCCCTCTATTGGCCACTAGTTTCTTACAAATTGGTGGTTTGATGATAGGTTTTATCTCTTTAAATTCTTACCAACTCATTGGTTTTACGAATGTGCTTTTAGGTACAATACTGATGATAATTGTGATTCTTGATATCCGTCATTATACATATCTCTACGCTTATGAGAAATTACGGAAAAAACGCAGGATAGTACAGAAAAGGAAAAAGAAAGAAATCAAGCAACGAAAAAAAGCAGAAATTTTATAACCGCGTTAACCACAAAAAAGTAGAGCATGAATTTAAATTGCTTAAAGAAAAAGAAGGTCGAGAGGTTAGTATTGAACGGGATTATCTTTCTATACCAGTATTGGTTATAGCTACCATCTTGTCTACTCTTGGTATAATCCTCGCGAATTTTTAAGCAATGTCAAATTTTTGTTTTTTTTATTTTTTTTGAATTCTAGTAAGAAGATCCTTTGATTTTGGATAAACCTAATATATGAAGATTTCTTATTTACAAAAGTAATTTACACATAGTAAATATATCAAACAATGAGATTTGATGACAGAGAATAAATTTCCTTTAAAAAAGAAACTAAAGTGTCCATTATGCAATTCTGAATTCATTCCAGAATCGTTTCATTATGAAAAAAATCACTTTGAGATAGTAGAATCCAAGGGTGAACTTACAAAATTCCAAAATGAAAAACATCAGGTAATAATAAAACCCTATTCATCAATTAAAGATTCTTGGGTAACTCACTGTCCTGAATGTGGATTTATGTTAAAGTTTGCCGCAGAAATCGGAAAAAAGGAGATTGTGGAAGAACCTTCCCTTATTAAAAAATTGAGTGCATTTAAAGAATTTGGACAACATTTTAAATACACTTTCACCCAACAGAACAAACCATATATGGATTATTTGGACTATTTTATTGAAAAAGTTGATGATATTAAGAAAGGTATTAAAAATGCATTAGATGAGGTAAATTTTTTTCAGTGGGGTGATCCTTACCGAGAATGGAAGAGTGATAAAAATGTTGACTCATTCAAATTTTTAGTTAGATTCTTTACAAACTTAGAGGAATATACTAAAGCTCATGTAGAAGACCACATAAATAAAGATATGGAAGAAAAAATTAAAGATTTAGAATTAACTGAAGACCTTGAAATTTTTCTTCAGTCAATTAGGAAATTACGAAATAAAATTGTACATGAAGCTTATCAACTCACTGAGGAAGAGGAAGATATTGTTGAGAAAGCTTTCATTGGTTTTATGTCTCATTTAGTGGTAAAACAATTAAAACCTTTAAACTTGGATGAAATCGAGATTGAACCCGAATATAAATTCATCGATATTAACAAAATTTATTTTGAAATCCAAAATTTCCTTGAGTTATACCTTTACAGCACACTGAGAATCAAAGATTTCCATAAAACATTTTTAACTCCTTTATTACAAGACCTAGGAATCCCTAATTAAAAATCATAAGAATTTTATCTTAACTTTCATTCTTTTACTAAGTGTATTAGCTAGAACTCTTAAAAATCGAAGATTATAGTTAAGACTAATTAAATTCAAATGCCATCATTAAGGGATATTTTACAATGAATACCGAGAATATCTGGGAACAAGCTGATTGGGTTTCCCATGCGAAAAACATTATCATCAATCTTGATAAATTTCCTTTAGATTCAAGATTAATACTTATTCTAAGACACTCACACAGAAATGAGCCAAAACCCTTAGAGAATGTCAATAAATTAAGATTAACCCCACAGGGTCATGTAATCGCAAAGAGATTTGGTGAATTATTACCAATAAACCGCTCTATAAGAATCTTTCATAGTATTATATGGCGTTGTGAGGAAACAGCTGAAGATATCCATAACGGATTTCAAAATATAGGGGGAAAGAGTGACTTAAAAGGAGTGCTCGAACCATTATTTGATATCGGAATCCAGAGTAAATTATTTGCCGAAGAATTCAAAGGCGATCATTTTCGTAAAGTTTTATTTCGCTGGTCTGCAGGATTCTATCTCCCCGAAGATTGGACACCATTCACAACATACTGTCAACAAGCAGCAAATATCATTTGGGATCGACATAATAATCCCTCCAGTAATAATATAGATATCTATGTGACACATGATTGGCATGTGATGTCATTAAGATATGGATGGTTTGGTTTACCTCCAGATAAATATTGGGTTAAATTCCTAGGAGGTTTTGTATTTACCTTTCAAAATAATCACATTTTACTTTTAGATCATAAGGGTTTAAGACCAGTAGAAGTTCCTCACTGGTGGGAACCTAAAATAAAAAAATAATCTTTGTGAATCGATGCAAGATCATCCTAATGTAAATATAATTTGGAAAGAAGAACCATGGACCGAAGAAGCTAGAGATATTATTAAACATCTTAAAAATACAGTATTTGAGCCAAAATGCATTGTTGTTCTTAGACATTCACAGAGATATGAACCAAGTCTAGATGATGAACATCAATATATGGAACTCACTCCACAAGGTCGATCTATTGCGAGATTTTTCGGTAGTAAATTACCAAGAAATAGAATAATTCGATTGTTTCATAGCCCTGTAAATCGATGTAAAGAAACTGCTGAAGAAATTCACAAAGGATATGAAGATATAGGTGGAGAAAGTATCTTTAAAGGGGAATGCTCTGCAGTATGGAGGATTGGGATAAAAAATGATTTTTTTATGTCTGAATTACAAAAATTATCTGATATGGAAATATTTTTTCGATGGGCTTCGGGATTTTACAAACTAGAAAATTTTCCTTCTATAATCTCTTATTCCCAAAAAGCTGCAGAAGCAATAATGAATCAGTTCGCAGAAGCTCCTGAAACAGGGATAGATATCTATATTACACATGATTGGCATTTAACAGCATTCAAATATGTATGGTTTGGATTACCACCAGTTGATAAATTAGTTGGATATCTCGGGGGTTTTGTATTCAGATTTGAAAAAGAAAACTTTTTTCTATCTGATTATAATGAAATTAAGAAAATTATTCTACCATACTGGTGGGAAGATAAGTTCTTGAAAGAAAAATAAAAGTAAATTTCTTACGCATTTACTTTATTAATATGATTGGCGATTGCTTCTAATATTTGAGGGACAACTTCAGGAGGAAAACTGTGCCCCATCCCATCAAAAATTAGCAGTTTTGCTCCAGGTATTGCTTTTGCTGTATCTATTCCTCCTTCAACAGGAATAAGAGGGTCTTCTCTTCCATGGATTACAAGAGTAGGCGCTGTAATTGAAGCAAGCTTAGATTTTCGGTTTCCATTTGCAGTAATTGCAGCAGCTTGACGCATAATTCCTTGAGGATAAAAGCATCGATCAAATGCTTTTGTTCTTAGTGTCCGAACCTGTTCTTCATTATAAGGAAATGTTCCATAAGTGAGACGACCGCGTCTAACACTTTCTTCTATACATGCTGTACGCTCTGTTGGGAGTGGACGGAATAATTCCCGCATTAATTCTCGTGATGGTTGTTTTAAATTTGGATTTCCAGTGGTACTCATTATTGAAATAAGACTCAAAACTCTAGAAGGATGTCTATATGCAATAACTTGAGCGATCATTCCTCCCATAGAGGCACCACAGATATGTGCTTTATCAACATTTAATTCATCAAGAACACCAATGGCATCATCTGCCATATCTTCTAATGTATAAGCTACATCAGGTTTTTCTCCCTTTGCAATAGCAGCATTGATTTCCATCAAATTCGGCAAACCTGCATCATCAAACTTGGTTGATAACCCAACGTCTCGATTGTCAAACCTTATCACATAAAAACCTTGTTCCGCGAAGTTTTCACATAATTCTTCAACCCAACCAATCATCTGACCACCAAGACCCATTACTAATAATAATGGTTTTGAAGAGGGGTCCCCGAACGTATCATATTCTATTTCTATATTATTAACCTTTGCTTTTGGCATAATAAATCTAATTTTTATAAAATTAGTCTAAAATATCTTTTGTTCAATTAAAATTATTCTTATTTTGTCAATTTCGTTGCAACTTTTAAGCTCTAACCATAATAAATTTATTAAGTAAAAACTATTTTAGAATAAAATCATAATGCCTAAAGAAGTCTTTAAGATGTCATCCTCTAAACACAGTTTCAGATATAAGAACTTATTAATAATATTCGCGCTATATTGCGCTTTCTGGATTGTAATTGTCGTAATTTTACGAGATGTGTTAAAACCTCAAACTCGATTCGCCTTAACACCATTTTTACCGTTAAATGATGCATTAATTGAACTAGCAGTTATATTTAGTGTTATTCTTCCCATATCTGGCATATTTGGTGTAGTTATTGGGGGATATCTTATTACTCCTATGGTTATTTTTTTTCATAAAAAGTTCTACGGTTCGAAAATGCACTATGGGATTCATTATGAAAAATCTAATCAGAGAAAAAAGTTATTCTCAAGGTCTCTTTTCCCAATGCTCATGGCTATAAATTTATCATCAATTTTTCTAACTCCCACGGTTATTCGTTTTATACTAGAAGCAAATCTTGTAGCAGAAATTGATAATGTTGCGAAAGCACCAGTTTTAACTCGTTTTTTGGCAGAGGCTATACTTTTAATGATGACTTACGGAATATCCACAATGTTCTTCTCCTCGGTTTGGTTTCTGAAAGACTCAGGAATTATATATTCCAATAAGAAAAGATTGGGTAATTCGAATGAATCATTTACGTTAAAATCAATTGGCGATTGGCTACAAACAATGCTTAGGAGCTATGCAGGGATTGGGTCGATCATTACTTATATAATTATCATATACGACTTCGTTACAAATTTCATTAGTAATATTGGTTTACCTGGCAATATATTGAATGTTCCTGGTCTGATTCTGTGGTTAGGCTTACCACTATATTTAGCTGTTTCATTAATCCCGGCTTTGATTTTTAATGACTTAATAAAAACCAATAGAACGTCATATGTAAGAAAACTAGGGAAAAAATTTGACATTATGGACTCAATCGAGATTAGTTTTGAATTTAAGAAAAAAGAAAAATCCTAATTATTTTTTTCTTTCAGATCTCTTTAGACTTTTCCACATCAGGTTTATGCTGCATTAAGTCTTTTTTTAGATTTTCTGCTAGAATTCCTAATTTATTGGGAGTAGCAGATACTTCATCTATTGAAACTGTTTGTTCCACTGAAGAACTAGAATTGAATGAGAAAATACCTATTTAACAAATCATTAATTTAAATACTAAATACATAAAAAGTAGCTGTAAGTATCGTGAAGATTGTAAAGGGTTTTATCTTCAACTCAAAACAAAATTACCAGTTAAACATGATAAATGTTATGAAACATGCAATCCGAAGTTATTCTCGACAAGAAATTGTTACAAGAAAAGCGGATGGATCTTTGCATCGCTACACATATAAAGATTCTTATCAAAGGATGCAAAAATTAGCAAATGCTTTGGAGTCGATTGGGGTTAAAGTTGGGGACAGAATTGGAATTTTGGCTTGGAATCATTATCGATTTTTTGAGATATACTACGGATTGCCGGGTATGGGAGCAGTAATGGTAACTCTCAATCTCCGTCTTTCGTCTGATGACCTATCATATGTGGTGAATCATTCAGGAACCTTATTCCTCATTATTGATGAGGATTTACTCCCTATTGCAGAATCTATTATGCATGATTGTAAAAACGTGAAAGCATACATCATTATTACTGATAAAGCTTTAAACGAAGTAGATACTAAATTAAAGCCATGCTATAGTTATGAAGATCTCTTAAAAAATGCCTCATCTCATTATTATTGGCCTTATCTTGATGAAGATTCTGCGTATGCTGCATGTTATACTACAGGAACTACAGGGAAACCAAAAGGAATATATTATTCTCATCGTAATGCTTATATTCAGACTGTTGTATTTGCTGCGCAATTTTCGATGACAGTGGAAGATGTCGTTTTCCAAATGGTTCCAATGTTTCATGTCCTTGGTTGGAGTCTGCCACTTGCAGGACCATACGCAGGGGCAAAGATGGTTTTTACAGGAAAATGGGGTTTAGAAGATCTTGAAGAGCTGACATATTTAATGGTAGAAGAAGGAGTGACAGCCTCTGGGGGAGTTCCTACAGTATTTATGGCTATGCTTGAAATTATTAGGAAAATGGACCAAAAACCTAATCTCTCTAAAACTCGTTTAATTTGTGGTGGCTCAGAACCACCTATAGCTTTGATGCGTGGGTTTTGGGATGAAACAGGAGGTGAAATAATCCATTCATACGGTTCAACAGAAGCAATGGCTATCACAACCTTGAATTTCTTTAAACCTTGGTTGCGAAAAGAATTATCTCAAGAAGAATTATGGGATTTGAAGAAAAAACAGGGTACAATTGCATCTGGACTTGATATTAAAGTTGTTGATGAAAATTCTGAGGAATTGCCTTTTGATGGGGAATCTTCAGGTGAAATTTATCTTAAAGGGCCTTGGATCACACAGAGTTATTATAATTCTCCCGCAACTAAGGATAGCTTTACGGAAGATGGTTATTACAAAACTGGAGATGCAGGGTTTCTAGATTCAGAGGGATATTTGAAAATTACTGACCGAATTAAGGATGTTATAAAAAGTGGAGGGGAATGGATCTCATCAATTGATATGGAAAATGCCCTTGTTTCTTATCCTGCTGTACTTGAAGCTGCTGTGATCGGAATTGCTCACCCTAAATGGCAAGAACGACCTTTAGCATTAGTTGTTTTACGAGATGAATTTAAAGAAGTAACTAAACAAGAGATTCAAGATCACCTTGTCAAAACTTTTGCTAAATGGCAATTACCGGATGAAATCTTGTTTATTGATTCAATACCTCGAACGAGTGTTGGAAAACTTGATAAGAAAGTGATGCGGGATACATATAAGGATCTCTACTTAGAGAATCAGGATTAATAAGGGATGTGAAATTCTATGACTATTTCTAAACTTTTTGATTAATAGGATTTAAAGTAATTCCAACCTCATCTCTAATTCTCCTTCTAGCATTCTCCCAGTATGCTTAAATCCTAATTTTTCATAAAATTCCCCAGCATTCCCTTTTGATGGTTCATGATGCAACGTTATAACTTTCACATTAGGACGAGATTTAGCATATTCAATAACAAGTTCCATTGCCCTTCTTCCATATCCCTTTCCTTGATGCCTGCCATCTATCATAAATCTCCAAATATAAATGTCAGATTGGGTTGATTTTATTTTCTTAAATTTAAGCGAATTATCTTTTAACATTACAAATCCTATTGGTGTTTGGTCAAGGTATATAGCACGATACCAAGCACCTCTTGTAAAGTGTGCTTCAGCAATCGAAACGGCATTCGAGGCAACTAAAGACCTTTGCCTAGGTTTAACTTTGAGACTAAGGATTTCGCGTAGGTTCCTTCGGTTGATTTTTCTTAAAGTTATTTTAGAAGTCACATTTTCAAGTTGATACTCGTTATTCATATAGAAGAAAATGGTTTATATTAAAAAAATATACGACTAATAACTTTTAAAAGAGTTAACTTTTACCTAAAGAAAAAATTGAATATGTTCCCGTTGCTTTTGCTACAAGGTTTCCCTCAACTCTTATTTCAGACTCCAAAGCGCATGTACTCCGACCTTTATGAATAACTTCTGTTTCACACACAAGAGCACCACTGGAGACGGGTTTAAAGTAAGTAATTTTTACTTCTATAGTAGCACAACTTTCGTTTTCTTCCAATAATGGATAGAGGGCTGCCCCCATTCCGGTATCTGCCATAGAATACATAACACCACCATGTAAAGAACCATGAGGGTTCATCAGTTTCTTTTCAACTTCTAATTTGCATTGAGAAAATCCTTTTTCTAGCTGTGTGAAAGTTAAACCAATCAACTCACCATACGGATGAAAACCTTTTACGTTCAATGGGATATTTTCTGCCATAATAATAATAATGATAATTCTTCCTTAATAAAACTCAAGAAATATACTATGCAAGCTAGATAAAAATATCATGAAAACTTAAATTAAATTGATACTGTTCAATTCATAAAATGTTTGAGTAATAAAAAAACTCGTTTCGAATAATTAAGTTTTTATAATGATTATCTGGATATTAGAAAGCGATTCTGGCATCAAATTATTATATAAGTCTTTCTTGAAAACAGATGCAGATGAGGATATAGTCTCAGGATTTCTAACAGCTTTTAACCATTTTTCTATGATAGAATTTAAGCAATCCATAGACTCAATAGAAATGGGTGGTTTAAGGTGGATTTATATTTCTGAGCCAAAATATGATCTTCTTTTTGTGGCCGCAGGTTCTAAGGAAATGAAAACGGATATTCTTAAGAGCAGATTAGAAGTGATAAAAAACGCGTTTATTAAAGAATTTAATACAGTCTGGGAGAAAAAAGGGAAGAGTTGGGATGGAGATATAAAAATTTTTAACCCATTCCTTAAATTAATAGAAGATTATTATAACCAATGGGAAGAGGTTGAGTCTTTAACGCTTGTTGCTGATTTCTTTGATATCTTAGGTATATTCCAGAATATTTTTATCCTGTTGAGAAACATAATTGAGAAAAAGATGTACAGCAAATCTCAAGAGGAAATTCTTAATCTTATTGAATCTTATTATAAAACTTATATTAATCAAAAGGATTTTAAAACTCAACCAGAATTAAAAAATATCACCTTCGAGAAAGATTCTTGGTTTGATATTGTTGATATTAATCTAATTAAATGTGATAAAGAAACAGTTATTAAACATTTAAAATCTTTACTTACGCAAGTTGTAAGTGTTTTTAAGGAAGTAAAAGGTACTAATTTATGTTTGAAATATTTTAGAGAAGAAAATGTCTATCGCTATATTTTCAATAATATGGAGTTGTTAAAAGATTTAAGCTTGGATATGTATTTATTAGAATTATTTCTGCTAATATGATAATAATTCCATAAGTCAAAATTTAAATCGTGCCAAACTTCTTAATTTTTATGGCTATAGTTGGAATAAATCATGAAAAATGCTCTGGATGTAAAAGATGCATAACTGAATGTTTAAGGGGTCTTTTTCAAGAAGATACTACGGGGAAAGTTATTCGCACTGCCGATCCAATGAATATATGTAATTTTTGTGGAAAATGCGTTGCTATATGTAAAGAAGGTGCGGTTTTATGGGAAGGAGATTGGGAGGATGATGTCGAGGCTTATCCGGGTGTTCAGAATTATAAAGAAAATGTATCTTATGAGGATTTAATGCATTTACTTAAAGCTAAACGTTCAGTACGTCAATATAAAAATAAAAAAGTTCCACCGGAGTTACTTAGAAAAGTATTTGAAGCTATGCGTTATGCATCTAGTGCAGATAATCGTAGAGCTTGGAATTTCTCTGTTGTTTCAGATCCTTTACTTATTAAAAAATTAAGTCAAGAATCAATTAAAATTGTTTATCGTTATATAGGCTTCCCTTCTGCGGAAGCTGCACTAAAGTATTTTGAATCAATTGGAAGAGATCCTATTTTTCTTGGTGCTCCTACAGTAATATTTCATTCTACTGGTCCAAATGCTTCAATGCCACCATATGATGCAGGAATTGTACTTACTTATGGTCAACTTGCTGCACATACACTTGGTCTGGCAACATGCTGGATTGGAAATGCTCATGGATTGGGGACGAATAAAGAAATGATGAAACTTATTGGACTAGAAGGTCCACTACATGGAGTATTAACTATTGGTTTTCCAGCAGTAAAGTATTATCACACTCCTCCTCGTTCTCCATTAAAAATCGTTGGTTTAGATTGACCTCTAACTAGTCTATTTTTTCCAATTGTAATTTTAATGATGAAAAGGAGGCTCCTGCCAAGGACCTCAATACGAGGTCAAATCCAATAAATAGGAGAAGGTAAATTTTTAAGTGTAACGAGTTACACTACCAAAAGACAAAAATCCAGGGGATTGACAGGAGCCATTTTTT
>JBHLOF010000162.1:0-6457 GCA_048940805.1 Promethearchaeota archaeon | reverse complement strand
CGATGAATCATGTCTTGTGCCATACTATTAAACCAGGAATACTTGAGGTTTCTTCTGAAATTACTAATGGCAGTCATTTTATCAAGATTTTTACCCATTCTCATAACTTCCCAAGAAGGTAATCCCTTTAATCTATATTCTTTATATCCCGCAGCTTTTACTACCTCTATGCCCTCAAGATATACATTCAAAAATATTTTCCAAAGCTTGAAGATCTCATCATCGTCTTGTAACTCTGAGCTAATAAGCGTGAAAGTCGCGTTTGAAAGATTTATTATTAGCTTTGAGTGAGCAGCATCTTGAAATTCTTCTGTTGATCTGGTTGGGATTCCAAGGTTTAGTATTTTTATTACTTTTTCAGTAATTTCTGAACTTTTGTTTTCAGGAGTTCCAAGGGTTAAGTATCCTTTTCCTCTCGTCCCAAATATTCCGGGTTCTTCACGCCAACCAGATTGCACGACTACTGCATAAACTACCTTTGTAAAATATTTTGGAAATATTCTTTGATTTTCAAATCCATTTTGAAGTCCTACGATGATTGGATAATTTCCTAGTTTATCAGATATATCCTTAACCACACCCTCCAAGTCATAGTTCTTAACCGTGATTACTATGATGTCTATTTTAGGAATTTCAGTTAAATCTTCAATTACGTTTACTTGTATAATTTCAACGTTATCACTTACCACATTTTTAAGAATTAAGCCATTATTCTTCAGTGCTTTAGCATTGTCTCCACGCGCTAATAAATAGGTATTTTTATAATTTTTTGATAACCATCCCCCAAAAGTAGCACCAATCCCACCAATCCCATAAATCACCACAATCATTTCATTATTATTTATACTCAATTAAATCAACTTATTTTGGAAAATATTTTCTCTTTTGTTTGTTGTTTTAAAATAACTTGAAAATAATAATAATTTTATGATTAAATATTTGTGATTTAAAGTTACATTCAATTCAATTTAACAATAAAATATTTACATCACGAGTAATTTCCCTATCTACATTTTAAGAATATTAATTCAGAATTAAAATAAAGTGTATATTAAAAAATGGTACTAGAAACAAATATAACCAAAATGTTTGGGATTAAACATCCTATTATCGCTGCTCCAATGGGCCCTTTCTACACAACTGAATTGACAATTGCAGTTTCAGAAGCAGGTGGACTAGGTGTCTTAAGTCATAGTGCTTTGTTGAGCGACTATCAGAAAGGCAAAAATCCAGTCGAGATCATGAAAAAAAATATGTTACAGGTGGTTGAGCATACTGATAAACCTTTTGGGTTTAACATTAGAACAAGCAGAAGAGAGATAAATGCCCAACAATTAGTTACAGACATTCCAAGATTCATTATGGAAAATCAAAGGGTAAGAGAGCAATGTGTTTATGCCATTACTAGTGCAGGTTCTTCAAAAACTTTACCAATGTCAAAAGATTTCCAAAAATTGAAGGAAAGTGGATCACCAATTAAACACTTTCATGTTGCACCCGCTTTATGGCTTGCTGATAAATGTGTTGCTTCAGGAGTAGATGGAATGGTTGTCACTGGTGGTGAAGGTGGAGGTCATCAATCATTTGAAAAGGTAAGTACACTAGTTTTATTGCAACAAGTTTTGCAGAAGCATCCAGACATTCCTATAATAGCATGTGGAGGATTTGCCACAGGTGAAGGGCTAGCTGCAGCTTTAGCAATAGGTGCCGGTGCTATTGCAATGGGTTCACGTTTTATAGCTTCAAATCAGAGTGAATTTAGTGCAGAGTATAAAGGTGTTGTTCCTACAGCAAAGGCTCAAGATACTATATTGGTAACAGGATCTTTAGGACCAATTCGTTTATGGAAAAACGAATATTCATTACATCACGGGCTAGTAGCCGATAAGGAGGCTAAAATAGCTCAAGAACAAGCTATGTCACAAGGGGACATGGTTGAAGAAATGAAAGCATACGAGGCAGCATATAAAGGGGATCTATCAGGAGCTGTTCTTTTAGGGCAAAGTATTGGTTTAATTGATAGCTTGAAAAATGTCAAGAACATTATTGAAGATATTGTTGCTGATGCAGAAAAACGTTTGAGAAATGCTTATGGATTGTTGAAATAAGTAACATTTATTTTTTTTTATTTTTTCTTGTATTTGTATTTTTAAAAAATTACATAAGAGTGCAAAAGATGGATGTTAAAAATATTGTAGTAATTGGTGTTGGGTTGATGGGCAATGGGATTGCTCAAGTTTCTTTGATGGCAGGATATAACGTAACTCTCGTTGATATTAAACAGGAATTTATTGATAAGGCTGTTGAAAACATTACAGGTGGCCTAACTAAGCTTGAATCAAAAGGAGTGTTAAAAGCAGGGGATATCCTTGCACGAATGAAGACAAATTTAGATCTTGCTTCTGCCGTGAAAGATGCTGATTTGATTATTGAGGCTGTTGTTGAGGATATGGACGTAAAGAAGAATATTTTCAAAACTTGCGATGAGAACGCCCCACCTCATGCAGTGATTGCCTCAAACACATCAACAATGTCTATAACTGAAATGGCAACAGCTACAAATAGACCGGAAAAATGTATTGGTATGCATTTTTTCAATCCAGCCCCTTTAATGAGATTAATAGAAGTTATTGCTGGTGAGAAATCTTCTGAGGAAGCAATGGAAGTTGGAATGAAAGTAAGTGCAAGTTTGCCTTGTCTTCGTGGAGATAGATATGTTGCTAAAGTTTTGAAAGATCGACCTGGTTTCATTGTCAATAGGTTGAATGCTCCCGGTGGTATCTATATGAATTATCTTCTTGATACTTGTTTGGAAAAAGAAATTCCTTTCGAATCTTTAGACGCTGATTTAGGAAGTCGTGGTCCTATGTCTAGACTAGTTCTTTCAGATTATACTGGCATTGATACAGGATATCACATACGAAATTATTATGCAGAAACTCTTCATGAAGATTTCCGACCTGGAAAAGTAATTACTAAAATGTTTAATGAGGGCAAATTTGGTAGAAAAACAGGACAAGGCTTTTACGATTGGTCAAAAGGACGACCACAACCTGACTTTTCAAAAATAAAGAAAGCAGGTATTGCAAATCCTCGCGTTTTTATTGCAATCAGATTGAACGAGGGATGTAGAATACTCGAAGAAGGTATTGCATCTGGATGGAAGATTATAGATGATGCAAATATGGCAGGTATGAATGCTCCCGGACCTTTCGAAATCGGTATTCCAATTTGGGAAGAATTATTAACGTTGTTAGAAGAAACCGCCGAAAAGCTCGGAAAGGAATATCTTAAACCATGTGAATTGTTTAAGAGTGGAAAATTTATAGAGATGAAATAGTTTTTATTTTTCCTTTTTTTTTTAATTTCATCAGTTAATT
Source organism: Promethearchaeota archaeon (assembly GCA_048940805.1). GTDB lineage: Archaea > Asgardarchaeota > Lokiarchaeia > Sigyniarchaeales > SOKP01 > Loki-b32. The sequence goes on along the minus strand of JBHLOF010000162.1, from coordinate 3,077 downwards.
GAGTTTTTAATTATGTCACAAGACAATAAAGAGCAATCTGATAAAGTAGAAGTTATAAATGTATATAGTCTTCAACCGAGGTTTGATAACCCAATTAAAGATGTAGGTACTGCAAGAGCCCCTCTCTCTACTTGTGGATGGGTTTATACAACTGATGGAGTAGTTCTGATTGATACTTTAGTTTCTAGAAGAGTGGCTAAACAAGTCAAAGATCGAATCAATAATAAGATAAAATATATAATTTATACACATGGGCATTTAGATCATGTTAGGGGTGCCAATGTCTTTATGGATGACAATCCTGAAATTATTGCAAGCAAATATTTACCCAATCGGCTTGACAGATATCAAATGTTAGCACCCTACAAAGCTCGTAAGGATGCACAGCAATTTGGAGGTGCAGAAGTTATCCCAGAATTTGATATTATTTATCCAACCAAAACGTTCCTTGGGGATATGACATTTACCTTGGGAGATAAGACATTTGAACTTCATACAGCAAGAGCAGAAACTGATGATGCGGTATGGGTATATGTACCAGAACTCAACGCAGCATTTATCGGAGATCTGTTGATCGGAAGTCTGCCTAACGTAGGCAATCCCTGGAAGCCGACTCGATTTGCATTAGATTGGGCAAAAGAACTGGAGAGAATACGGGATCTCAAACCAGAATATATTTTCTATGGTGGTGGTGGAACATTTATCCAAGGTGTGGAAGCTTTGAATCAACTAAATGATAATATAGAAGCTATCCGTTCGCTTCATGATCAAGTGGTTGACCACATCAATAAAGGTACCCATATTACTGAAATGATTCATGAGGTACGGTTATCTGATCATTTAATGAAAAGTCCATATCTTCGAGCGAGTTATTCTCGACCTGAATTTTTTGTGTTTAATGTGTATCGCTGGTATCACGGTTATTTTGACGACAATCCTGCGCATCTTCTACCCAGACCACAAAAAGAGGTTATGAGTGAGATATTGAATTTAATTGGGAATCCTGATATAATCCTAAAGCGGACCCAAGAACTCTTAGATAATAATCAAGCTCAATTGGCACTAGAAATCTTAGACATACTGATTCAAGCAGAACCTGAAAATATCACGGCAAGAAAATTGAGAATTAAACTCCTTCAAAAGATTGGTAAAGCTGATTATAGTTTAATGTCTCGAAATGCTTGGGCTTACTTCATAAATAAAGATAAAGAATTCATTGAATCAAAGAAAAATTAGATTATATATATTCCACAATTTTTGAATCAATACCATGGCTTTTTTTAGATTTATCTAAAGGAATTGCAAAACATATTCAATTTCCACCTTTCGAAGAATTTAAGTTATATCTGTACTAGAGGGACCGCCTTCAAGTGTCTTTTTTTCGCAAATCAGATGCTCATCACGCCTTTCTCTACTAAAATTTGTTCAAATTCATCATTTAGAGTAAAAAAGGCATCCCGATTTTCTATTCAATTTATCTTAATTTCTAAACATCTAATAATAACTAACTTTAGTTTTAAAAATGTTTTTCCATTATATTAATCAATTTAGTGAGTTTTTGACAATTTTGGCTTAAAATCATAAACTTAAGATATCAACGAACTTTTCCAGAATTATAAACTAATGCAATAAATAAAGCAAGAAAAAATTCTAATGAAAGGTGAAATAACGTTAAACCGATAAATAAGTTTAAAACATTCAAGTATGATGCAGCTCCCTTTTTCTTTTTCATTGATATTTTTCCCGCAGAATATACAAATGAAAGTAAACCGAATCTAATCCATTTAATCGATTCTATTAAGACAAATCCAATAATGCCCTTACCAATGAGAATAGATCGTGTTTTTAATGGGGAAAAATCAGTACTTATCCGCCCAAAAGAACCTGTAATTTTTCCTATAACAGAAGATCTCACTGCAATTATAAATCCCGATCGATTTCTGCAATATGGATTTGAAAAATTGTTATATTTTACTGAAGTTCGATCACGTGAGAAACTTATATCCTCCCTTTCAATAGAACGTACCTTTAAGTGGTGGAACCTTACAAAATTTCTTTATGGAAATTTACTCACACTTGAAGAAGATTTTTCAGCCTTTCTAAGAGCTTATCTTCATACAATAGTAAAAGCAAAACTTCAAGAGGAAGATCTTGTAAATGCTGCTAATGAATATTGCGATATCATAGCCGATATATGTCGTAAACGAATGGAACAGAATTCTATTTTAGCCGAAGTTAAAGGAAAGCAACAAAATGTGAAAATGTATAAGACTAAAGAATTCACCTATTATAAAAAATTTAAAAGAACAAAGGAAACTCAATATCATCCTGAGCTCATCGACATTGAAATTTTTGATTTGTCTAATATCGGATTTACAAAATTAAACGGAGATCATATTAATACATTAAAAAATGCACAGTCTAAAGAAATAAAATACATCCCACTTCTGTTTTATGACGATCTTTTAGAATGCATGCTTCAAAACATAAAAAGATTAGGAGATCCTTCTAATAAGATGCTGGATCCTTCGTTCTTATTTGATAAAAATGTCATCTTAACCCAAAAATCTAATCAATTTGCGGAAGTAAATATTGATCAATATTCTTGGTGGGACAGTTTTGACAATATTAATTTTGAGCATATTATCCAGTCAATACGAAAAAACCATGAAGAATATATTAGTACCTTAGACATTGAAGCACTAAGATGAAATCTCTTCTTTTAATACAACCCTTTAATAAATAATTTTAATATAAAGCATTCCTTATATTTGCTTTAAGCAGTTAAGAGAAAATTTAAATACTTAGCGTATGGTTATTAAAGGAGAAAAACCCGCAATTTTAATGCTCCAAGACGGACATTACTTTCAAGGAATTGGCTTCGGAGCGACAAAAATAGTTACTGGAGAACTTGTTTTTAATACTATGACTGGAGCGGGTTATAACGAAACATTAACTGATCCTTCCTATCAAGGGCAAATTGTTGTTATGACTCATCCGTTAGTTGGTAACTATGGAGTACCGGAATGGGAAAAAGATGAGTCCGGAATTTACAAATATTTTGAATCTGATTCTAT
>JBHLOF010000054.1:0-28274 GCA_048940805.1 Promethearchaeota archaeon | reverse complement strand
TGAATACGGAAATGAAGAAGATGTTAGACGTTTGATGAAAAGTCAATTTACTATGGTAGGGACAGACAGTTGGTCAGTACCAATGGGAGTGGGTAAACCCCATCCTAGATTTTATGGAACTTACCCACGGATCTTAGGGAAATATGTTCGAGAGGAAAATGTTTTAGAATTGGAAGAAGCTATCAGAAAAATGACTTCCTTTCCTGCTCAAACTTTAGGATTATGGGATCGAGGTCTCATTCGAGAAGGGATGTGTGCAGACATCGTGATTTTTGATTCTGATAAGATCATTGATAAAGCGACTTATACTGACCCTCATCAGTTTCCTGACGGAATACATTACGTAATAATCAATGGTGAAATTGTAGTGAAAAATAAAGAGCATACAAATGCGAAACCAGGGAAGATATTAAGGTGGAATAATCCCTAACTAAATTAAATAATGTAATTTTTTAAGCTACTTAATATTCAAATGCATTAAATCAATAAGGAACTAATTCAAACTATGACAGACGAAATTGTATATATTGATGCGAAAACACTTGAAAATTTTATGAGAAATGTGTTCATGGGACTTGGGGTCCCAAAAGATGATGCAAACATAATTGCCGAAGTTCTTATTACTTCGGATTTACGAGGTATCGATTCTCATGGTATTCAGCGATGTAAAATGTATTATGATAGGATTAAAGCGGGTATTTATGAGGTAAACACTAAGATTGATATAATTAAAGATGGACCAACAACCGCATTGTTGGATGGAAACTGTGGTATGGGACACGTTATCGCTTACAAAGCGATGAAGATGGCTATTAAAAAAGCCAAGGAATATGGTCTCGGGGCTGTAGCGGTACGCAATTCAACTCATTTTGGGATTGCTGGATATTATAGTTTAATGGCAATTAAAGAGGGCATGATTGGATTAGCAGTAACAAACGCACGACCTTCTATTCCTCCCACATTTGGAGTAGAACCAATGTTGGGTACTAATCCATTAACAGTCGGAGCACCAACAAGCGAAGATTTTCCATTTCTTTTGGATGCTGCAACCTCTATCATTCAGAGAGGCAAAGTTGAGGTTTATGAGAGAATTCATAAAGCTCTTCCTGAAAATACTGTTATCGATGAAAAAGGTGAATTTCTCACAGATGCAGCAAAAGTTTTAAAAAAAATGGGAGAAAAAAAGGCATCTTTACTACCTCTGGGTGGAAAAGGAGAAGAAACAGCGGGATATAAAGGATATGGATATGCAACCATCGTTGAATTACTATCTTCTGCACTGCAAGAAGGAATCTATCTAAGAAACACGATTGGTATTGAAGAAGATGGACAGAAAAGGTTGAAAGTTGGTCATTTCTTCTTGGCAATAGATATTGATAGTTTCATTGGTATTGATTCATTTAAAAAAACGGCAGGAAACATTATGAAAGATCTTAGAGACTCACCAAAAGAGCCAGGAGCAAAACGAATTTATACTGCTGGAGAAAAGGAACATATCGCATCATTAGAAAGAGCAAAAACAGGAATTCCGCTTAACAAAAGTTTACAAAATGATATAAAACTAATGCAAGAAGAATTAAATTTGAAAAATTATCAATTCCCATTTTAAATGATTATTAAAAAATATCTATAAGATTAATAAAAAACCAAGTGAAAACCTAACATTCACCTTCTATTAAATAGGAATTTAATTAAATAGAAAGTATTATAATTAAACTCTACCACATTATTTATCCCTTAATAAAATGGTAGAAAAAGCTGTAGAAGACACGATTAAACCTTCTTTAGATGAAACCATCTATATCGAGTTTGATATCCTTAAGCAATTTATGAAAGACGTTTTTATAAAACTCCAAGTTCCAGAAGATGATGCTGAAATTATTGCTGATGTGCTTATTACTTCTGATCTGAGGGGTGTAGATTCACATGGTATACAACGTTGTAAAATGTACTATGATAGGATTAAAGCAGGAATATATAATCCAAAAACCAAGATAGAGATAATAAAAGAAAACGCTGCCACAGCTGTTATTGACGGACATTGTGGAATGGGGCATGTAGTTGCATATAAAGCTATGAACTTAGCAATTGAAAAGGCAAAGAAATATGGTCTAGGTGCGGTAGCAGTGCGTAATTCAACCCATTTCGGAATCGCAGGATATTATAGCTTAATGGCAATAAAAGAAGGTATGATTGGATTTGTAACAACAAACACACGTCCATCAGTTCCTCCTACTTTTGGTGTAGAACCAATGTTAGGAACTAATCCGTTAACTTATGGTGCACCCACTGATGAGGAATTTCCTTTTCTTATGGATGCCGCTACTTCAATTATACAAAGGGGTAAAGTGGAGGTATATAACCGAATTCACAAGCCTTTACCAAAAGGTTTAATTATTTCTACAAACGGCAATTCAAAGACCGATCCTGGGGTAGTATTGAATAAATTACTTAATCGTTCAGCAGCGTTATTACCTTTAGGTGGTGAGGGAGAAACTACCTCGGGATACAAAGGATATGGCTATGCAACCTTCGCCGAAATATTATCAGCAGCACTCCAGAATGGAGTTTTTCTAAGAGATACCGCAGGAGTTATAGAAAATGGCCAGAAAAGGTTAAAAGTCGGGCACTTTTTTTTGGCAATAAATGTAAGTAATTTCCTCCCATTAGATCAATTCAAAAAGACAACGGGTACTATCATGCGAGAGTTAAGACGATCTAGGATAGCGCCAGGTAAGGATAAAATCTACACCGCTGGGGAAAAAGAATATAATAATGAAACTGAAAGGAAAAAGACAGGAATTCCAATTAATAAGAGTTTACAGAAAGATATTAAAATAATGAAAGAGGAACTTGGTTTAAATAAATACAATTTTCCATTTTAAATATCTCAAAATAAAGTTGCATCAGTTCTGTCTTCAACTGGCTCAGAATGAAGAAAAATCGAATCCAAATTGTCAATACCTAATTCATCCCTTATATCCTTCTCAATTTCAGAAATATAATCATGAATCTGTGAGATATTTAGAGATTCATCAAAAAAAATATGTAATTCCAATATGCAACTGTCTAATGTTGCCCAAAATTCTAATCCATGATACCCTTTCACTTCCACATATTTCTTTAACACTTTTTCAACCACTTCTCGAATTTGTTGCAGCATCTCAGGCCCTACGTCATCACATTTGATTTGATTTGCTAAAAGTGACTCACTAAACTTCTGACCTTCAATATGAGTGATAACCCGTGAAATGTAAGGTGCTTGTTTCTTTATTTCACTTTCAAATTCAGTACAAATTTGATGTGCCTTTAATAATGTAAGAGAGTCATTTACAATTACAATTAAAGAAACAAAGTATTCATCTTCAAGTCTAAAAATATTTAGATCTCTAAAATTAATAATGTTGGGGTAATCAGATTTCATAGAATGAATCAAATTAATTAATCCCTCCCCAATTGATTTTTCGCTTGCTAATGGATTCATTTCTACTATGCATTCAACTTGATAGAGAGGAAAGACTTTACTACTTATATTTCTTATAGAAGTTGTAATTTCGTTTGCATGGACAATAGAGATATGATCTTCCACAGACAAATGGACTTCCAGGAATAATGTTTTACCACTTACTCTTACTTTCAAATCATGAACCCCTACTACATGCTCAAGGTTAAAAATCTCAGCTCTTAAGCTTTCAATAACAATTAAACTAGCTGGATTGGTATCAGTAAGTTCCTTTATACCTCTCCTCGCTAATATAATTGCTCCGATTATAATCCAAACAGATAGAACCATACTTAGAATAGGATCTAAGAAAATAATATTAAAATAAGCAAAAATAAAACTTAGAAAGACTATTAACGCTCGTAATGAATCTTGAAATAAATTAAGTCCCTGTATCTCCATAGTAAGACTTTTTTGTTTCCTTCCTTTCGAAATTAGTATCCTTGAGAAAAAAAGGTTGACTAAAAAAGAAAAGATTAATAAAATTAAGCCAAATTCAGGATTTTCCACATCAAACCTACTAGAAATTATGGTTTGTATTGCGTTATAAATTAAGATGATATATATATTCATTAAAATTATCCCTTGGATCAATCCTGAAATTGAATCTATCTTACTATGCCCATACATGTGTTCAAAATCTGCGGGTTTTTGGCTATGATAAAGCGAATATAATGTAATTGAAACAAATAATATGTCGGTTAGTGTATCAACCGTTTCAGATAGAAAGCTCAAGCTTCCCGTAATTAAAACTCCAACTAATTTTAAAGAAGACTGAAATAACACGACAATGAGAGTTAAAAGGGCAAATCTTACTTTAACATCCATACTTATATTTATTTATTTTTATTTTGGTTTATATTTTTTCAATTTTGGAAAGAAGGCATTTACTGACTTTTTATAACTAGCATATTCTTTACCAAATTTAGTTAATAGAAACTTTTCTTCGCTATTAATAAAAATTCTAACAATTAAATAATATATAGGCAGCGTAAAGAAAAGTAGCCAACTATTAAATAGACAAAAAATACCTGGGAGCATACCTAAACCCCATGATGCGTACATTGGATGCCTTACATATCCATAAACCTTTGTTGTTATTAATTCAGAGATGTCATGGGCATTTTTTACAATTCTTTCAGAATAAATAAATACAAAAACACCCAATATAATGAGTATAATGCCAATAATAAGCAACCAATTATATCCTAAAGGAATTTGAAAAATTGGTTGAAAAATTGCGTTTAATATGCCAAAAAGAACTAAGAATGGGCATAATGCTAACAATATTTTAGGACCGACTCCTAACAATGAAAAGTCTTCATCAATTTCTTGATTGAATTGATCATTCATTTTATTTGCCTTAACTTAGAATATTTTCAATGTAATATAGTCTAAATTACTATCTAAATTATGACGAATGCTACAGAGAACGTTTATATTAAAAAGCTAAAATAAAAAAAGATATTTATTCTTTTTTCTCAAGCCACCATTGACCTAGAAATTTACCCTTATATCCCCCTTTGAAAAAAGGATTTTTTGCCATCTTAAATCTTTCAAAGGTGCCATTATGATCTTTTATTTGAGAAAGTATTTCTTCCTTCGTTGAACTAGTATTGAAATTTTTAACAACTGTTTCAGCATAGAAGGATGGAGCAAGCCTTCCAGGGGTGCTGATTATAGAAGGTGGACCCCACTTTACAGGACCATAACATCCTGTGCATGGGGCGTTAACTTTAATACACATAGCACCACATCCAGCATTTGTCACAGGACCTAAGCAAACATACCCTTGTTCGATAAGACAGTCTTCTTCATTCGGTAAGCCTTCATAATCTCGTTTTATTCTTGTCATTTGCATCCGACCCCTTATTCTGGGACATGTATCACAAACATCTGAATGTGAATGCCAATCTGTAAGCCATTTCATCCTTTTTGGAAACTGGGGGTCTCTTAAGAACTTAACGATAGTTGATACTATTTCTTCAGAAATAGGGGGCATTTTCGGTAAAGTTGGCCCAATAGGAATAAGACTAGTGAGCATTGGTATATTTACAAATAAAGCGAAAAATTCTCTCAATATTTTCAAATTACCCGGATTTAAAGATCCCAGATCGCTTGTTATCTCTTTCAATTTCTCTATTCTTGAAGCAACATTAGTAGATGGACCCAAACATCCAACACAAGGATTTCCTTTATTAGTACATTTTTCAGTACAGCCTTTACTGGTAATTGGACCAAAACATAGAATTCCAGAATCCAATAAACATCCACTTTCATTCAATATGCACTCATTACAGAAGGCAGACTGTTCCATTGGAAATGGTTTTTGACCTAAAAGATATAGAATATTACTTACCAAGCGTTCAGTTCGTGGAGGACATCCCAACATATAGAAATCTACTTGTACAAGTTCGTCAGCTCCTTTAAGGTCATCAACAATTTCTGGGACATTTATGAAAGGAATTCTTGGATTTTCTTCAGTTATAGATTCAGCCTCCAAAAATTTCCGTTGAAGTAAAACTTCCTTCGGAAAATTATTTGCTAATCCAAAGATTCCTCCCATGCAAGCACAAGTTCCAAATGTGGATATATATTTGCATTTTTCCCTCATAAGTTTTAAATTTTCAACATCCTGTGATGTTCTAGCAATACCTTCGATAAATCCAACATCAATTTCCTTATCCTCCCTTGCTCTTAAAGAATCTAGTTTGGCATCTATTACCGCCGGCCAATAAACAATCTCCAATTCAGGTAAAACAGGAATTAATCCTAAATGAGCGTTGAGTAAGCTTTGATGACAGCCCCAACAAGAGGATAACTGCATAAACGCAACCTTTACTGACATTTATATCAAAACTCCTATAAAAGTAAATTGTAATAACTAGGTAACTAAGTAATGATAGATTTTAATATTAATTCTATAACGCGTTAAGTTTCTACATTAATGTAGGAATATAATAAATGATTACACTGTGATTTTTATTCAAGGGATTATTAGTATAATGAATTTAGACTGATTAAGGATTTATGATTAAAATTGGTAAAAACTTCTTTAAAAACAGAAGAATATCCTTCACTCGAAATGGAACATCCTTCATTTCCAAAAAGACTTTTAGATACTAAAGCTAAGGTAAAAGGATTAAAATTTGACTTAATATTATGGAATTTGATGAATAAGTTTAGTTTCACTAAGTTATTTCATCTTTACAATAAAAGCTGTCCTTCTTGTGGTCGGAAATTTTCAGAAATATTCATGGATTATTATATCAACAAAACCATTTCATGTAAAAAATGTAAATATAAAACAATTGTTTCCACCTATGTTATAACGTTTGTTTTAAATGCTATAAGTCGAAGTTTAAACATTCCAAAGAAGCGCTTTCCAGAAATATTACGGGAAAATGCCCCCTTAAGGAGATTAGCGTTATCATATATAGAAGGAATTGGGATGTTTGGTATGAAAATTCCTACTATTCCTATTGGTCCCCCTGTTGTTTTTTGGTCAGTTACTCATCGGTGTAATTTAAACTGCACTCATTGCTATGTGGATCAAGATATGAAGGAAATGCCATTCGAGGAGGCTTGTAAAATCATTGATCAGTTATCAGAGGCTAAAAATTTCATTCTTATCTTTTTCGGGGGAGAAGCACTTCTTCGAGATGATATCTTTGATCTTATGAAGTATGCAACAAAAAAGGATATCAACGTTGCCCTCGCCTCAAATGGGACTCTAATTGATACAGATGTAGCTAAAAAATTAAAAGAGATCGGTGTAGGTTACGTTCAAGTAAGTATAGATGGTTTGAAGGAGGTTCATGAGCAAATTCGGGGTAAAGGAACTTTTGATAAAGCCATTTCCGCAATTAAACATTGTATAAATGAAGGGCTATATACTTGTATCGGAACAACAATGACACAACTGAATGTTCATCAAATTTACGAACTTATTGAATTAGCAAAGGAGTTAAAAGTTCAGAAATTCGAAATTGTCGATTTTGTACCTTCGGGGAAAGCATCTCTTCAGGCTCATATCTCTTTGACCCCTCTCCAAATAGAAAAATTTAGTGTAATCGTGTGTGATATCTGGCAAAAACTCATTGAAGAAGGATATCCATTAACTATTTCATATAAAAATCCAATATTTGGGAGAATTCTTTCTCAAAGATTCCCAAAAGTTATAATTGCACCTTTCTTTAAGAGTATTTTTTCAAAGGAAGCTTTGTCGTACTTTAATTTTTCTGAAAGACTTCAAAGTGGTGTCTTTAGTAAACAAAGCCCATTTTCTCCTTTTATTACGGGGTGTGAATGTGGTGTTTTTACGATGCATATTAAATCAACTGGGGAAGTTACGCCTTGTCCACTTAATCCTGTTTCTTTAGGTCATGTTAACCGGCATCATATTCAAAAAATTTGGCTAAAGTCTCCGATTTTGAATCAATATCGGGGTTTGAAATATGAAGGTCAGTGTGGAAAATGTAATTATAAAAGTATCTGTGGAGGATGTAGAGCAAAATCATTCATCTCAACAGGTATTTCGACATCCTCCGATCCAACCTGTATGCTTGAAATAAGAAATTTTAAGATTTAACCTACTAATAAAATATACAGATTTATTTTATCTATTAACAAAAATTATTGCCAATAATATTCGCAGACCAAGGTAGTATGCTCTCAAACATAGAGAAAATAGAGGAAATGTCGACAAAAGCCTTAAAGAAGCTTAAAGAATCTGTTTTTACCTTATTAGAGACATATTCAAATGTTCATCGAGGAACTGGGCATAATTCAATGATAACTACTGCCCTATTTGAACAAGCACGAGAAATTGTTTTAAATCATTTTAAATTAGATCATAAAAAATATGTAGTAGTTTTCTGTAGTCCACGAAGATTAAGTATTTTTAAACTACAATTAAAACCAAAAGATTATCTGGTTATTTCAAGTGAAGAATATGGTTTGTCATTAGGGATAAGAGCTTTAGCAGTAAAAAAGAATATTCTGCGTAAATGTTCATCAATATATACGGGAGGAGGAATGATTAAGCATGTTACTTCCAATACAGTCGTATGGGCAGATGTTCCAGAAAGGTTTGAATCAGGTACGCCTAGTATAGTTAATATTATCACCCTTGCCATAGCCATTCAATTGAGAAAATTTTATGGAAAGCCCTTATCAGAAAACTTGAACATTCAAACATTCTCTCCAGATGAAATTTTATATCAAGATGACTTGATGGAATATTCTGGAATAGAATTACTTAAAAAAATCAAAAATTCCCTAATAGGGTATAAAATTCTCGTCCCTACTATAGAGGGATTTCAGCATTTTATAAATTTAGATAATGCAGCAAGTACACCTACATTTCTACCAATTTGGGACACATATTGTAAGACCCTTTTACAATCCCACAAAAATTCTCAAAATTTAGTTTTTGAAGTTAAGAGGATTTGTTCTGAATTCTTAGGTGCTCCATTAGATAAATATAATATTATTTTCACTTCAAATACTACTGAAGCAATAAATCTAGTTGCCGATAGTTTGAGACGTTCTTTAAAGAAAAAAAAGGATTCTGTGATAATAAATTCTGAATTAGAACACCACTCTAATGAACTCCCTTTTCGTTATATTTCAAATTCTTCGTTGATTAGAATTTCAATCAATGACCAAGGTTTCATAGATTTAAATGAATTAGAAGATGTTCTTAAAGAATATAATAAAGAACATAAACACGGTAAAAAACGTGTAAAAATCGTTGCCGTTTCTGGTGTATCTAATGTTCTTGGAACATATACTGATCTTGAATCTATTAGTGATATTACACACAAGTATAATGCTCAATTACTGGTTGATGGAGCACAACTAGTTGCTCACCATAAAGTTAATATAAATAAACTTGATATCGACTATTTTGCCTTTTCAGGTCATAAAGTCTATGCGCCTTTTGGAAGTGGAGCACTTGTGGTAAAAAAAGAGCATCTAAATTTTAATGATAATGAATTGAAAGATATCGAATCTTCAGGGGAAGAAAATATAGTAGGTATAGCAACTTTAGGAAAAGCTTTATTTCTTTTGACCAAAATTGGTATGGAAACCATTGAAGATTACGAAAAGAAATTAACACGTCTCGCTATTATTAAGCTTAGGAACATGAAAGATGTAGAAGTCTTTGGAGTGATTGATCATGAATCAAGTAAATTCCAAAAGCGAGGTAGTATTGTTGCCTTTAGCTTGAAAACTGTTCCACACAATCTTGCCGCAAAAGAACTTGCAGAATATGGAGGGATTGGTGTGCGTGATGGCTGTTTTTGTGCCCATATATTGGTTCAAAAAATACTGAGAATTCCAAAAATAAGACTTCGTGGAGCAGAATTGACATCTATAATAATACCTGAGAAAACAAGGATGTGTCTTCCGGGATTATTAAGAATAAGTTTTGGGGTTGAAAATGAGGAGAGTGACGTTGAAATCTTATCAAAAACTATTGAAATTCTTATGAAAAAACCAAGATCGCAGTTAGATAAACTTCTTGGTTATACAAATAACGGAACACTATTCGTTCCTATAACAAAAACAGAGCAAAAAATGAGGACTTTCGTCAGTCTAATTGCTAAAAAAGTGTATTTAACTTAAAAATTTTAATAGAATTAATCTGATTTTATACGAATTCACCACTAGCAACCAGAAAGACTTTTCCCCCAATAGAAACATTAATTTTCCCTTCCTTTTCATTTGCTTTTAACAGCAATAAACTAGGTCTTCCAATTTCATAACCCTGTTCAACTCTAATATCAATACTCTTCTTTCCAAAATATTGATGTTCTACTAAATAAGCCGCTAAACAACCATTCCCAGAACCGGTTGCAGGGTCTTCTAATCCAGGTACTTCGGTAAAAACACGAACGCTCAAATGATTTCCCTTTTGACGAGTTCCTGGACAAAACATTAATATCGATTTTGCGCTTGTATTTTCTATTAACTCAAATAGTTTCTCACGTTCGACTCGGGCGCTCCTTAAAGCCGCAAGATTTTTCAACGGAACTATGATGTGAGGGAGTCCTGTTGAAACTTCTTGAATTGGAAATCTAATATCAATATCATCCTCGTCTAAAAATAAAGTATTAGCCATTAATTCTGGATCAAAAAATTTCCCAAACGCAGGAATATTTTGTTCCATCCAAATTTCTTCAGCTTCCCCGGATTTGTATTTAAATAAAACGGGGATTTGGCCAATTTTAAGGTTTAAAAGTAGAGTTTTAATATTAGATTTAATGATTTCTTTTTGAATTACATATGCGGTTCCTAATGTTGGGTGACCTGCGAACGGCAATTCAACATCGGGAGTAAATATACGAACGTTAAAATCTTCCAGTGATGTTATGAAGGTTGTTTCGGAAAAATTCATTTCTCTTGCTATTTTTTGCATCTCAGTATCGGTGAATGTATCTTCTGCTAAAAAAACAGCTAGTTGATTTCCCTCATATCTCCTTTCAGCAAATACATCAACAATATAAAATTTACATTTAGACAAATTCAATCCCTCTTACTTGATTTTGGGATGGGATATAAGTTATATAGTTGTAATATAAGATAAATCTTTTTTATTTGTCTACGATACTTTATTTTTCTATCGCTTTGCAGGTGAAGCATAACAATAATCACAATTATTTCTACAACGAAAAATTCCAGAGTAACCACCGATATCTTTAGATTTAAAACACCCACAATCTTTTCTTTGCCCTGTATCCCTAATTTTAGGAATCTTTTCTCCAATTAAACTCTCTATTTTATACGCATCGATGCAATGTGCTTGCTCTATACCTTCGATCTCTAATAAATCAGGTTGACAGCAAGCTTTCATTTTGATATCAAAACTCGAACAAACATTTATTAATCTCTCTAATATTTCTTTTTTCTTTTTAAGTGTAAGATTAATCGGTATATACCCTCTAGCATTCATTCGATCATTTACCTTGGGATAAATAGTTGCAAAGGAAAAAATAAGTTCTTTTATCCCTTTATCAGCAACCCCTTCAATGATGTTTTTAAATTTGCTCAGATTATTTTTAATTTGATTTGATCCCTTAGCTTTATAGAAGATAATGGGATCGTATCTATAATTAATTGCTTGTATACTAAATTCATTAATCAACCAATCTAATTGCTTAAATCTTTCATCTAATGTTACTTTAATATTACTCTCTAATTCTGAGGGAGAATTAATAGTAAATTGAAATGAATGCCCTTGGAATAAATTGAAAAGGTCTATGTTATTTTGATATACTTCTATCCATTTCTCAAAGTTTTTGCTCCACCACACAAAACATTTAACATCAATTGGGGCTAATGAAACACGACTTATTTGCTTACGATTAAAAGGATTAACAACATCAACGTAACCCTCCTTAATTCTTTCCAAAACCCATTCCATTAAAAATGCAGGTATGTCTGTTCTTCTTGAACAGGATATTATCGGGGATTTTACTAAATTCATCAATATTTCAGTTATTAATAATTATTAGATCTAAATAAGAACTCCTATTAATTATGAACATGTCCCGATTTACATAATCATATCTTATGATTCTTTTACATTATACTTAAATCCTCTAGCTAAAACTTCCTTTCCAAATTTTCCAATGGATCTCCCATTAATTAATATTTCGATAAAATCATCTGATATATCTTTGCCCTTTATGATTATATTTCTTTTTCCTTTTATAATAGCTAATTCAATAATAACTTGATTATTCACAAAATCGAATCTCTTCATCAATAATCCATCAATCCCAAACACAAACTGTTTTTTAAAGTCAATAAATAAATCTCCAAAATGATTTTTAGCATATGCTGTTGCTGTGGCTGCGGTTCCAATACCCCAATCAAGCATTATAAAATTTGGAATTCTCATATCTTTTCCGGTATGCCCGTAATTTTCCCGTATTAATCCCCTATCTATAGTATCCAATGTTTCTGTATGCAGTAAATTTCCCGGACAAATCTCTTCATATTCCTTAAGCAACTGAAGCGACCAACTTGCTCTTAGAGCAGCTATTCCTCTCTCCATATATTCTTCTTTACCCGTTTCTAAATAATACTCCATATATGTTTTAACAAATAATCCTTCTCGAGCATCACCTAATTCTGCATCTGCATTTTGACAACCAAATCCCCCAAATGTATGATAGTTAATATAAGGCATATTCCATACTTGTTGAAAGAGAGACAATATTGCTAATATTCTTTCACCATATTTAATATATCTTTTCTTGCCTGTTAATTTATATAGATCTTTAAGTGCTTCAGCACACCAGTATATACATAGATTATTCATAACATAGCTTCTTGTAATAGTATCATATTCAGTATTAACAGGATATGTGCAGGAATAAAAAACCTCAAAATCATGCCATTTATCTTCAGGAATTATTTCATTGATTATAAATTCAGCAATTCTCTCACAGTAAGGAAGAACCGATTTATCTTTAGTCAATCCATAATACTCCAATAAAAACAATAATGTTGCTCCTGAGCTTGCGGACCCTATTAGGTCTTTGCTAATGTTGATTTCATTCTCTTTAGTAACTGTTATAAATGTTGGAATTTCTCCATTTTCTAATTGCAAATCTTTTATCATTCCAACCAAACCTTTACTTCTTTCTATCACCGATTCAATCAAATAATTAAAGTCTTTTGAATATTTCATAGCCCAATACATGGTTAGAGCGGCATCAACAAGATTATATTCTTCCTCTAAAATCCACCACGCATTAGCACCATTTACGGTTGTAAATTCCTTACTTTTGTTTGAGGTAGGGAGTATCAAACTGGGAAAAATCCCCTTATTTCTTGGTAATTGTAAAACTAAGTTTAACATTTTATTTCCTTTACTTTTTAGATCTTCCTTATTCCATAAATCACCAAAATAACGTAAACTATAAGCAGACCTGATATTTAAAAACCACGCAGTATTGAATATCACTGCTATTTTATGCCTATCTAAAAGATTTTCAATATGGTCTCGAATATTGCTTTTGTCGATATATTTTTGAGGGGATTTTTCTTTACCAGCCCAAGTTGATACCCAAAAACCTCCACAATCAACATCATTGATTTTTAAATCTCCCCAATAGTTTTGACGTTCGAATATTGCTTTAAATCCTTCTTCAACATTGATCTCATACGGTAATATTTGGGGAGCAAAGTCTTCATATAGGTTTCTTCTAATATATTTTTCCCAGAAAAATTTATTAATAAAATACAAAATTTCTGAATCTGTTTTTCCCTTAAATGCTATAATATAATACCTAAACGTCAAATCGGTACCAGATTTAATCTTCCATCTTACAGTAGAATTGTGTTTGAAGAATACATGTCTATGCGGTTTATAATTTCCAAACCCATATGCAATAATATTATCATCTTCAGGTGACAATTTCATGTCCATAAATGTTTGAAAAGGTCTGGTTTGTCCAAGTGTTTTCAAATCTGGTACCATGGCAAAAGCGATATTCCCCTTTTTATAAATTATAACTGGAGATCGATAAACATGATCTCCTATAACTAGGTTTTTTCTAGGGCAAATATGTGGAACCCATGTAAAATCAGGCTCATCTCCTAATAAAATTTTATAAAAAACTGCGACCTTTGATAGTTCTAATTCTCTATTGGTATAGCATTTATATCTAATATGGAGAATATTATCTTCTTCAATACAATAATCTAAATTTAGGGTGATATCTTCATCTTTTAACAGATAATATAATTTCTTTTTCTTTCTTCTCTCAAAAATTACATTCTTAGATACTATCTCCTTATTATTCCAAAAAGTTAGAGTACTAGATCTATCTAAATTTTGAAGTATAGGAATCCAATTATCCCCATCTTTTATTTCAATTAATTCCCCATAATGCGATTTATTATCTTTAACTATAACTCTGAAGTCAGCTCTTTCTAAAATTCGCTCAGAAATTGTTATCCCCTATAATTTTAAGAAATATGTATTATAGCAAATCAAATTTAATTTTTTAAAGCTTGCAATATTTTTTATAATTATGATCCCTTCTATAGAATGGACTTCCGATAATAAGGTTAAGATGATTGATCAGACAATCTTGCCATATAAACTTGAATTTCTGGAGTTTGACGACTATAGAGATGTTGCTACTTCAATAAAAATGATGAATATTAGAGGAGCTCCTGCAATAGGTGTTGCCGCAGCAATGGGTCTCGCATTAGCTACAATAGAACATAAAGAATTGTCAAAGGATAGATTCATTGAAAAGATGGAAGAAGCTGCTAATATAATTCGGAGTACCAGACCAACAGCTTCTAATTTATTTTGGGCTGTAGATCGAATATTGAAAATAATTAGTGAATATCCTGATAACTCGAGTAGCTTATCTGAACTTGTTATTGAAGAGGCAAAACTGATGGCTCAAGAGGATATCACGGTTAATAAGAATATTGGTAAAAATGGTGCATCATTATTAGATGATGGTGATGTTGTTCTAACTCATTGTAATGCGGGATCTCTTGCTACAGTACAATATGGCACAGCATTAGCTCCAGTTAGAGCTGCAATTGAAGAACACAAAAAGATTAGTGTAATTGCTGATGAAACAAGACCACGACTACAGGGTGCGCGATTAACCGCATATGAATTACAATATGATAAAATTCCTGTTAATGTGATTTCAGACACTTCTTCGGGATTGCTTATGAGATTAGGAAAAATAAATAAGGTTATTGTGGGAACTGATCGTGTAACTTCTGATGCGGTCTTCAATAAAATAGGGACATACCTAGTAGCCCTAGCGGCAAAAGATAATAGTATCCCATTCTATGTTGCAGCTCCAACATCTACCCTATCACTTCATGAAACTGTTAAAGATGTTACTATTGAACAACGAGATAGTAGTGAAGTTAGTAATGTCTTAGGTAAAGTTCAAATTGTGCCTGATGGTGTAGAATGTCTAAACTATGCTTTTGATATAACCCCTTTCAGATTGGTTACAGGTATTATAACTGAAGATGGAGTCTTTACTCCCGAAGAACTATTAAAGAAATACAAATAAGAATCCTAAATTTTAAATATCTTTTTCTTTCAAAATCGCTTTTAATTGTTTAAGGTTTCTTGTTATGCTTAATCGAGTTCTTATTGAGGTAGAATTTTCTATTCCTTTAGTTAGCCAAATCGCATTTTTTTTCATTTCATTGAACTTAAATTTTTCATTTCCATAAGGATACTGAAGATTATCTAAGAATTCATCAACAATGTCCTCATAAATTTTAAAATTAATTTTTAAAATATCTCGGTTATTCCCAAAAGGAACTTCTTTGCCATTAGTTAAATATTCATGGATCCGATGAAAAATCATGGGATTACCCATGGATTCCCTTCCTATCATTAAGGCATCAACCTGAGTGTAATCAATAAAATTTTTAGCTGACATAGGATCAGAAATGTCACCATTTCCCACCAGAGGAATACTCAATTTTTCCTTTAATCTTTTAACAGTGTCTAAATCAATCGTACCTTTAATAAAGTTGCTTTTTACGGTTCTAGCATGGATTATCAAGAAATCTATACCAGAATTATTTATTATATTTGAAAAACTCGTAATATCCATTGGTTTAGCAAAACCAGTCCGTACTTTAAGCGATATTGGTTTTGAGGATTTTTTAACTGCCACCTTAAGTAATTCTTTTAATCTATCAAAATTATTCATTAGATAACCCCCCTCTTTAGCATTGATCGCTCTACGAGAAGGACACCCCGCATTAATATCTAGAACATCATATTTATAGCTTTCAAGGACATCTATTGAAGTTTCAAGCGCATTGGTATCTGAACCGATGAGTTGTATGCTTATTGGTTTTTCTTCCTCTATTTTATAAAGCTCTTGTTCGAGGGATTTTGAATTACTTACAATCCTCTTGGTATATATCATTGGGACACTTACTAAACCAATTTCCGAAAATTTTCTACAAAATCTTCTATATGGTGCTGTGGTGACCCTTTGCATAGGAGCCAGAACATACCTATTTGTTAGGTTAAGTGTCCCTAATTTCATTAGTTCATCTAAGACCTTTCGATATTATTTAGAAATTATAATCATGAATTTTTTTATGGATTCAGAATTATTTTATATAAAATAGTCTAGTTAAATTAAATTGCAAAATGTCAGATTATATTAAAAAATTTGAATTCGAAAATGCTCCGAAAAAAATTGAATATTTGGACGGTGCACCATTAGAACTAAACGAAAATTTCGTGTTTTATCATAATAAAAGTAAAGTTAGAAAGGAATTAACTCCACTTCAACATTTGTTTAAGTCTTTTACTAAAAATCCGCTTCAGGCATTTGGAATAAGAGATTCCTTTTTAGATGAGGAATTAACTGAAAAGTACCTGATTGTATTGTTTACTACCTCTGAGATTGTCAAAAATTCCAATAAAATCATATCTAGCTATAATAGTATTGAAATTAATCAAGGTTGTTTTTATCTTGAAACGAATTCAGATTATATGCTACTTTTAACTAGAGATTCAGAAGGTTTGAGAAAAGGATCTGCTTTCATAAAGGAAATTCTTACTCAAGTTCTAGAGAATTATTTTGATCAGGAAAAATTTGATGAATTCATTAGGATCCCTCAATTCAAAATAGAAAATTGTTAGAGATTTAAAATAAAGCAGGTTCAACAAACTTCCACGGTTTCTGTTTCTTTAATCTATAGGCTTTTTCAGCGTATTCTTCAACCATTCGATGTGTATTAAAATAAGCTGCTAAGGATATAGCGCATTTCATCTTATATAACCACTCATCATGGTTCATATAGGTAGGAATAACTTCATTTTCAAAGATATTATAAAGCGCTGCTGCATCAATATCCCAGTCATTTGAAACTCCTGGATCGTCTGGATTTGAATCATCAGGTCCAATTGCCCATCCTGAATTAGGCTGTCTTTTAATTCCTTCAAGCCACCAGCCATCTTGGACCGATAGATTTAGAACTCCATTCAAAGCAGCTTTCATTCCACTCGTACCACTTGCTTCACGATATCTATTTGGTGTATTCAACCATATATCAACACCAGACACTAACATATGGGAAAGATCCATATTATAATTCTCAATCATTACAACCTTTACACCATAATTGTCATAAAGATACTGTCCTTTTTCATGAATTTCCTTGATATAATTTTTACCCATTTCATCTTTGGGATGAGCCTTACCAGCAAAAATAAACTGGAGATGACCCTTAGCTAGTTTACCTAATCGATCTATATCATGGAAAACTAAAACTGCCCGTTTGTATGTTGCAAATCTCCTAGCAAATCCAATTGTAATAAGCTCTTCATCTAATAAATTCCAGCTATGACCTTTTTGATACGATATCAAGTTAAATTTGTTCTCTATATGGGCATCGTACAAATCCAAGTCATCCAATTCGATCGCATTTTCAAGTACAGAGGGATTTGACCGCCAATTAGGCCATTTACGGCTATAAATCTTTCGAAACGGCTTTGAGACCCAAAATGGAAGATGAATTCCATTTGTTATATAGTCAATCTCATATTGAGGGAACATTTTTCTAGAAATGTCCCCATGCTTCTTTGCAACTCCATTTCGATATCTGGAAAGTGCCATTCCTAAAAATGTCATATTGAATTCTCCTTTATCATCAGCTAACTTCTTAATTTGATCAGGTATCCTATCTTCGAAAACCTTGTCTATTAAATCTTGTTTAAAGCGATCATGTCCCGCGGGTACAGGTGTGTGAGTAGTAAAAACTACTTTTTCTTTAACCTTTTCAATATCACCGTTCATCATATTATATAATTCGACCATCGCGAAGGAACCATGACCCTCATTAAGATGGTATGTTTTTATATTGTTATATCCCAAAGATTTTAATAGTTTTACACCCCCTATCCCCAAAATCATTTCCTGAACAATTCTATTCCATCTTGAAGTAGAATCATACAGAGAGCCGGTCATATTCTTCATCCATTCCTCATTACCCTCAACATCAGTAGTTAAAAGGTAAATCGGGAGAACATGCCCAGACTGACCAATTACATTATATTGCCATGCGGATATTTTTACATCTTTGTTTTCAATCTTCATAGTAATTGGTTTTGGAACTCTATCAAATTCATAAAAGAAATTCCATTCTATTTCACGCTCTTTTTGCTCACCAAACTCATTAAAAAATTGATAAAAATACCCTGTGCTGTAGCATAAGCAGATTCCTACCATTGGAAGCTCTAAATCTGCAGCTGAGCGTACAGTATCGCCAGAAAGCACTCCTAAACCTCCACTATATGTTGGAATATTACTATCAACACCGATTTCCATAGAAATATATGCTACAGTCGTATTATTTTTCAGATCATCGTCAACTCCCATATTATATCACATCTAATTTATCTACTTGGTATTAAACCCAAAAAGGTTTCTTTATACATAATGATGTAATTCTGGTTTAAAATCTTATCTTAATAAAATTATAAAATTGAATTAAAATCAAACTTGAATAATAAAAAGCTGGAATTTATTTCAGATTCTTTTGATTTTCACTAATCTTTCGTTTAATTTAGGTTTCAAGCAGTTTAGAGGATTTGCCAATGAAAATATCTGTAACAAAAACTTCAAGAAATGGAAAATCCTTTAATTCAATTACTTGGCTTGCATGAAGGTATTTTTCAAAAATCTGCTGTATGGGAGCACTACCTTGCATCTTTTCATTGAAGTACTTTAGTTTTTGTTTAGCTAAGTTTAAAAAAGAAAAAAATAGAGTTAGAGATTATACTTTAAGCACTTTATCAGTCAATATTTCAACTTTTATGTTAGGATCTTTTTTGTTTAATAGTTTTTTAAACTCATTTAAATCCTTATCCCAGTTATGCATAGGTACTACGAATTCAGGCTTAATATCTAAGGCACAATCTGTAGCTTCATCGAAATCCATTGTATATGTACCCCCACAGGGAAGTAATGCAACACTAATATCCTTATCTGCTAAATCTTTCATTTCTGGGATTCGTTCTGTATCTCCAGCATGATATACACTTTTACCACCTGATCGTACAATTGTACCAGCCCATCTATTAGATTTAGGATGATTTGATTTCTTGATATTATATGAAGGGATGAGTTCAATAGAAAGATCTTTATATTCAAATGAATCACCCAATTTTATCGCCTGACCGTTAAATTCCTTTAGATTACTTGCAATGCTTTCTGGACCAATTACAATAGTATCATCCTTCATCAATTTTTTTATAGAATCACTATGGAAATGATCAAAATGACTGTGACTGCTAACAATGATATCTGCCTTTTCTTCACCATCTTTTATCTGATAGGGATCTAAATAAATCACTCTGCCACTAGCGGTTTTTACTCTAAAAGCTGCATGTCCTAACCATTCAATTTGAAGTTGATAATCTTCTCCCAATAGATTCACCTCTTAAATATTTTCAAAACTAAGGTATAATTTAATATTATGATTTAATCCTTTAAATTAATAACGTAAAAAGGATTTATTAAGATCTAATTTATTTTGAAGATAGAAAGAGAATTTTAATCTTGTTCTTCGAATTGCCATTCAGGACTTTCGAGAGGAATTTTCTTAGATAACCCGAAATTATCATCTTTTGAGATATCTAACTCTTTAGCTCTTTCGAGAAATAATTTATTCTCAAAATTTGGGGGTTCGTTTATGAATGAAGGTTTATGTATAGTATTAAGGGAAGGTTTCACAATATTCAATTTTTTGACGGTTAAATCCCCGACAAGTTTATCTTTAAATCTATTATTATTACTAAAAAATGGGCTTTTGATCTTTAATGCAGGTGATTCTATACTTTTAAGAGGATTGATTGGTACGCTAGATTTAATTATTCTACAAGCTGGACAATTTATCTCATCTAAACCATGAATACAAGGCATATTTCTCAAATTTGCTAAATATTTTGAACTCTTAGTAATTCGAATTAATTACGTCTTATATTTTTTTTTATTATAATTTCTTAGCAAACGAAACTTCTTAAATTAAAAGCCCCTTTTCAAGAAATTCCGAAGTCGATATTATTTTTTATAAACTTTATAAATTTAAGCTAATTTTACTTAGTGTTCAATCAACAAATTTTAAAAATGTATTCTAATAGGAATAAATCATGAAAAGTGTAATAAAGATGGCAGAATGGCATGTCGATGAAGATAAAGCTTGGTTTAAAAAATGGTGGCCTGAAGCTACACCAAAGAATTATGAGTTTGAAAAAATCTCTTTAGGAGATTTTTTTGAGAGGCAGCGAAAGAAGTATGCTAATGAACCTATGATGTGGTTTTTAGAAACATGGATGACTTATGATGAAGCAGGACGAATAATTGATTCCTTGGCGACAGCTCTCCATAAATTAGGAATTAAGAAAGGAGATGTTGTAGCTTTATTTATGCCGAACAGCTTTCAGTATGTAATCTCATTTTATGCTATACTTAAGTTGGGTGGTATAGCCACTGGTATTAATATAACTTATAAACCATTGGAAGTATTACATCATCTTAAATTAACTGGTGCTAAATTGCTAATTGCTTTAGATTCCTTTTATGAGGAATTAGCGCATCCAATTATTAGTAAAACAAACGTGGAAATGGTGATTTATACTAATGTCGCTGATTTAGCATCAGGACTCCCAGGATGGAAGAAAGGGCTTGGAAAATTGGTTGGCAAAATACCAAAAGGGAAAGTTGATTTTCCAAGTGCAATGAAATTCTTAGATCTCCTTAAAACAGAACCAGATCTTCCGAAAGTAGATTTTGATCCAACTGAACATACAGCTACATATATTATGACTGGTGGAACCACAGGTGTACCAAAGGCAACAATCTTAACGCATTATAACTTAGTAACCAATGCAACCCAAGCTGAATTATGGGTTGGTGGAGAAGATCCTGGTGTAGGAGATATTGGAGCCTTACCTTTATTCCATTCATTTGCTATGACAGCAGTTATGAATGTAACAATCGCATTAGGTGGATGGATGATGTTATTTCCGAGACCACCTCTAGTTGAAGATTTTCTAAAAGAGATACACCATATTCATGCTCCTAAAGGAGTTTTTTATGCTGGTGCAGAAATATTATTTAAAAGAATTGCCGATTTTCCTAAATTAGACAAATATGGAGAGGCATTGAATAAATTTCGACTAAATATTTCAGGTGCAGGACCATTGCATGCTCCCATTCGAGATGCTTTTGAAAAAGAAACTGGTGGACGTTTAGTTGAGGGATATGGGCTTTCGGAAGCAAGTCCAGTCGTGAGTGCGGGAAATCTATTTGGCGAAAGTCCTGTAGGTGTCATTGGAATGCCATTTCCTGGTACTGACTGGGGTATTTTTGATGCGGATGACTTTGAGAAAGGGCCAATAGCAGATGGATTACCAGGTTCAAAATATGGTGAGGAAAATACTGGTGAATTATGTGTTTGTGGACCTCAAGTAATGAAAGGATATTTAGGACAACCCGAAGAAACAACAGATACTTTGAAAACGTGGGATGGACGAACATGGTTACTTACAGGTGATATTGGATTTATGAATGAAGATGGAACTGTAGCTCTAAGAGATAGAAAGAAACAATTAATTAAAGTAGCTGGTCATTCTGTTTATCCCGCAGAAGTTGAGACTATGCTTATGAAAAATGAGGCTGTTTCAGAAGCCGCAGTTGCAGGTTTACCTGATCCAAAAGGAAAAGTTGGAGAAATCACAAAGGCATGGGTTGCTTTAAAACCGGAGTATGTAGGTAAAATAACAGAAGAAGAGCTTATCGCTTGGACTGAAAAAAATCTGACAAAGTGGAAGTGCCCTGCGATTGTTGAGTTTATTGACGAGGTACCGAAACATATACTTACTGGAAAAGTTCAGAGACGTCTTCTGCAAGAAGCAGATCCATTATTTAAAAAATAATCTATTTTCTTATTTTTTTCTATAAATTGTATTTTTTTAGAAGTTAATCAGTTTAATGATTTTCTCGAATCAATAAATCCTTAAATCTTTAATACTTAAAATTAATTAAAATAACAAAGGAACACTAAAATTCACTAATTATGACAAAAGGAATTATCATTTCTGGAGGATGGGGTACTCGGTTGCGACCCCTAACTTGTACCATCCCCAAACCATTAATTCCAATATTGAATAAACCAGTGTTAGAACGCCAGATATTATTACTGAAATCAGCAGGAATATCAGATATAACTTTAGCCGTAAGCGTTATGGCAGATGTACTTAAGGAGTATTTTAAAGATGGTAAGAGACTAGGAGTAGAGATTCGATACACTGATGAAAGAAGCCCGATGGGAACTGCAGGTGCTATTAAATTAGCTGAGGACCATTTAAAAGATGATAATTTCTTTATGTTAAATGGAGATGTATTATTAAACTTTGACTTTATCGAAATTCTTAAAACCCATGAAAAAAATAAGGGATTGGGTGTAATTGGTGGTAAATTTGTTGATGATCCATCACGCTTCGGAGTATTAATAATTGAAGAGTCATCCAATCGGATCACAGAATTTCTTGAAAAAGATGAATACAAACCTCCAGGAGGTAAAATTATTCCAATGCCTATTAATGCAGGTGTGTATCTCCTTGAGCCTGATGTATTCGATTATATTGAAGCAAGTAAAAAAGTATCAATTGAAAGAGATGTTTTTCCTAAACTAGCATCAAAAGGTAAACTATATTATTACCCTATACCTGGAATTTGGAAAGATATTGGAAAACCTGAAGAATTATTAGAGGGAAACATCGAATTTATGCAAGAAATTCTTCATAGTTTAAAAGATTCAAAAAAGAATCTAATTAGTGATACTCTTGATATTGAAGGCAAAGCTTTAATTTATCCTCCAGTAACAATAGGAGAGAATGTTACAATTCTGAATAAATGTGAAATAGGCCCAAATGTTATAATTGGAGACAATGTCTATATTGGTGAAAACACAAAAATAAAGGAAACATTAATCTATAATAAGACTTACATTTCTAATAATGTGAATATTGAAAAAGCAATTATCTCTGACAACTGTTTGATTCAAGACAATGTAGAATTAAAAGGCAGAGATCAAAATTTAGTCATACTCGCTTCTTATGTGCAAGTGTTAAAAAACGTTAAAATGAGTGCCCCCATTAATAGTTCAATGACGGTTTGTCATCATGAAACAGTTAATTCGGAATTAGGAAACTTTAAATTTCAGAACGGAGCTTTATAATCTTTTTCTTTAATTTTTTTATACGAGAATCGTTGATATTAAAAATTAGGAAACCCTCTAATATTTTTAGTGCTTTTTGATAATTATTTATACTATTTATATAATCTCCATTCTTTTCAGCATTTTCTCCCGCTTTTAGGGCAAATTCCAATTCCAATTCCTTCTCTTTGTTCTCAAGATCTAAGAGATTCCTAGAAATTTTATTAATCTCATCTTTTAAATTAAATTCTCTAGCTAAATATAGAGCACTTTTATATTCCGTTGTTGCTATCTGATAGGCTAAAGTTTTTTCTGCATTTTTACCTTTCTTAATTGCATCTTTAATTAAATTCCTTGCTGAATTTTCATCCAGATCTTCTATTTGGAGTTCCTCAAATTTAGAGTTATCTGTAATTATAGAAGATATTGATTTGTATTTCGTCATTTTTTCGGTTTTTTTTTCTTGCTCTAGTTCAATATCACTAGCTATAGTTTCTAGATTCGTTGAAATTATTATCCCCTTTTCTATTAGTTGATATATCTCATACAAAATTATACTCGCATCAAGATTAACTAATTTTTTGACTTTATTTAATAAATTATTAACAAAGAAAAAGGGTTTAGAAATTAACAGTTCCTTTGCTAGACTCATTATTGCTTTTTGTATTTGACTTTCATTTATTTTTTCTAATTCGTTTGGAGGAATACTATGTGCGAGAGACATAGGGAATACTAAGGGAATTTTTAAAGCATCAACAAGATAATCTTTCATATTTTTAGGCTCAAAAGACCCAGAACTCTTAAACTGAGTAATTTCTTCATTAAAGAATTCTTCAAATTCTTGTGTGAATTGAAGCACATCGGCTCTTAGATGTTCTGAAGCTTTCTGATCAAGTATCAAACAAAGTCGAATAAAATTTCCATCTTTAAGTAATATATTGAAATTTTGATATTGAAATTCATAAAATTGGGTATTTTGTGCATACTTAGAGCCATTTTGTGAAACTTTTTCAGATTCTGAAAATGTAATATTAGCTTGGATAAATCCACTCAATAAATCTGCATTAAGATCGGCGCCTAATACTGAATAGCTTAATAATTTTAAACCTGATTCTTTATCTATTAGTAATACATGTCTTATGTTCAAAACATCAAGAAATTTCTGCCAAATTATTTCTCTCTCTACTTGTAGGTGCCTTTCATACGAGTCCAGCTCATAAACTTTTAAACTTGAATCAACTTCAAAGCTTAATTCTTTCAATTTCTTTTTAAGGCATGACATACAATATTTTGGATATTTCTGGCACTTAGTTTTACTTTTTCCACAATTAAATCCTAAATGATGAAGTTCAAAGTATACCATAAATATCCCCAAAAAATTTAACTAAAAACTTCTCGTTTTTTTTATAATGAATAAACTAGATTGCACGCATTTAAAATTGAGTTTAATTAAACCTTCGAGTTTTAATAACACGAAATTTTGAGAATTTGGTTTAATATTTATAATTTATCAAAAATTACGACATATTGGTAACTTAATTATGGAAGAACTTAAGGATAAAGGACTTAAAATATACAATGCTATTTTTGAGGGAAAAAAAGCTGTTGAACTGGATGGAATTGAATATCCCATAAAAAAATTTTCAAGTGGTATTAAATTTTTAGACCTATTTGGTTATAGATACATTGAGCAAAATCGTCACAAAAAATCTGAGTGGGGAAAAAAAGCAAGAGAAGGACATCAGATCATGTGGATTATAAAAGGACGACGTTACATGGCTCAGATTTTTGATGGAGATTTTATTGATTTAAAAAAAAGTTGATGTTCATAGAATGAAACCTCAACCTTCAGAAAAGACAGATAAAGTTTATCAACATTCGTGTGATACAGAGAACATGAACGCTAAGTTTGGTAATTCACTTACAAATGAAGAAAACCTTATTAGACGTTATATATTATCAGAAACTCCTAAAATTGGCAGAATACCCACCATTAAAACAATTCAAGATAAATTCCCTCATATATCTGAAAGGGAGTTTTATATAATTTTGAATCATCTAAACGATGTTGATGTTATTCATTTGAATGATGATAAAACATTAATCGAAGCTGCTTATCCCTTTTCTGGGCTTAGAACTCATCACATTGTAAAATTCAAGAGTCCTTTTTATAAGGATATTTATGCGATGTGTGCCATCGATGCTTTGGGAATATCTTTCATGTTTAATGCCAATATTGAAATAATCTCCGAGTGTTTTCATTGTAAGAATGAAATAAATATTAATATTGAAAATAATGAGATAAGGAAATTATATCCTGAAAATCTTGTAGTTTGGTGCCATATGGAATATTCTTGTTGTGCAGCTACCTCTCTTTGTAACAATATTAACTTCTTTTCATCGGATCAACATTATAAAGAGTGGGAGTCAAAAAATACAAAACAAAAGGGATATCTCTTAACTATACAAGAAGCTTTTTATTTAGGGAAATTATATTTTGAGAAGCGACTTTAATTGGTTTGAAAATTAAAAAAAAAATTATATATTCTATATTCTAGCTGCTTCAGCTAATAGTAATTTGATTATACTTGGAAAGAAGGTATATATTAAATAATTGTCCTACGCTAAACTGGAACCTTTATTAAGCATAAAAACTACGCCATATTTTCCATTCCCTTAAGTGTTCACTCTAATTATTCTAACTTTCGAGGATTAATTCCAGATAAGATTTTCTAATTGAATCTTTTTTTTGAATACCCAATTTATTTAAAAATTCAAATAAGATCTCTCTTGAATTGGCAACTTGATCTTCAGAATCGCATAAATATTCAACTTCAATAAAGTGTTGACCTAAAAATGGTACATAATCAATCAAAGCTTCAATATGATAAGTACCTAACTTGAATTCATATAATTCTCTCTCTTTTTTTACAGTGAGGACTTCTTGGAACCCAAGATTTTCAAATATTTTTTTCATTTTTTCTATATTTTCAATTTTAATATCAATTTCTTCACGTGTTTTGGTTAAATCGTCAATCCTTTTTCCTTTGTAAGTAATATAATATTGATCACCGTGTTCATTTTTATTTAATCTTTTATCAAAACGACGTGATTTCCTAAGTCTTAATGCCTCATCGGTTTTCTTGAAATCCCTTAAACCAATAGGCATATTATAATATATATCCTCATGTATCAAGGAAATTTTATAGATCCCCAAATTTTCTTCAAATTTCTTTCTCATCAGATCAGGATCAGAAATCTTTGCTTTAATCTCTACTTCAATCATATCTAATCTTTCTCTCCACTGATAACAGTTATAATCTATTAATTTTTATTTAGTAATAAGACTTGCTTGAGAAGTTAACACGATGTCTATGAATCAAAAGCTAGCTCAAAATCTTGCTCAACAATATGGCTACTTACCATACATGATTGAAAGATATTTTAAATTCTTAGGTATAGATGGAACGGTTGAATTACTGAAAGCAAATGAGAAACCATTAATTCCATCCATTCGTGTCAATACTCTTAAAATAAATGTATCAGACCTAAAGGAAAGATTAGAAAAGAAAGGATATATCTTAGAACCAATTGAGTGGGTTTCATATGCATTCAAAATTACTAAAGAAACTCATAATTTAGGTTCTTTACATGAATTTCTCCAAGGTTATTATTACTTACAAAATGTTGCTTCTATGTTGCCCGCTATAATTCTAAACCCTAATCCCAAAGATATTGTAATTGATATGTGTGCAGCACCAGGGAGCAAAGCAACACATCTCGCACAAATAATGAATAATGAAGGAACTCTTATTTTAATTGATAGAAATAGAAAGAGAATTCCAGCTTTAGAAATTAATCTCCGTAGAATGGGGATCGTAAATTCTATAGTAATTAATATGGATAGTGTAAACCTTTCCAATTTAAAGATCAAAGCCCATAAGATACTTTTAGATGCTCCTTGTACTGGTGAAGGATTGATAAGACAAGATGCGAATAGAAAAAAGAGTCGAAAATTGAGAGATATAGAGAAAATGGCGGTCATTCAGAAAAAATTACTATCTGCAGGTTTAAATGCCTTAGATATAAATGGAGAACTACTTTATAGCACATGTTCTATTGCTCCTGAAGAAAATGAATTAGTAGTACATGAAGTATTAGAGGAAGAAGAACATTTTGGAATTTCAGAAATATTATCTTTATTTGGTGTGAATGGTTTAACAAATATTTATGGAAAGAGTCTTCGGGAGGATTTAAAATATTCTAAAAGATTATATCCACATATCCATGACACTATTGGGTTCTATTTATGTCTAATTAAGCGATTAACCAATTAATCATTGAGTTCTTCTGAGGTAATATCCTCTGTCGATTAAACTTAAAGCGATTTTACTTTTGGGATTTAGGTTATTTAGATCCTCATAATTTTTTAGCATTTTTGCACAGGCAATTATCTCATCATGATTATTTTTAACCAAGAGGAAATCATCTTTTTTCGGATCCCGCGAAA
>JBHLOF010000161.1:0-6514 GCA_048940805.1 Promethearchaeota archaeon | reverse complement strand
ATTTCAACTGGATTTTCTGTGGCTATTACAATGAATGGTTTTTCTAAACCTAAAGTTTGACCTTCAATGGTTACCTGGCGTTCGGCCATTGCTTCTAGCAAAGCTGCCTGAGTTTTTGGAGCGCTTCTATTTATTTCATCAGCAAGAACGACATTTGCAAATATTGGTCCTTTCTGTAATACAAAGGCTCCTTCATTTTGATCAAAAATCTTTGTTCCAGTTATGTCTGCTGGGAGTAAATCTGGAGTAAATTGTACGCGTCTAAAGGTGATACCTAGTGTACGTGCGAAGGTCTTTGCCATTACTGTTTTCCCTAATCCCGGAACCCCCTCTAGAAGAACGTGTCCGTTAACTAGAAGTGCTACAAAAAGTTGTTGGAGTATTTCTCCATATCCAACGATTACTCGACTTACTTCGCTAAGTACTTCTTGAGCTATTTCACGAATTGGGGTAACATCAATTGCTTCTTTTTCATAATATTTTGCTTTATCTGATGTTTCTATTTCTACTCACCTATTTGTTTTTTTATTTTTTTAATATTTTTTTTTTTTTTTAACGTTATTAAATATTTTCAACCGCCCAACCCATTTCAAAGAATAACTCTTCGAAATCTTCTTCGGTTCTAACTTTTAATCTTCCTTCCTTAAGAGATATAATTTTATCCATAAATCTGGTTAATCTTTTAATCTTTAATTTTGATGTAGTAGGGTCTTTGGCGATTACTAAATTTACTACATTTTGAGTTGTAATCTTTTGTCCTCTTAATTGGGCATGGAGTTTTCTCTCTAATCTTCTATAAAGTAATTTTAAAGCATCTCCATACTTATTTTTATCTCTAAATTCTTCAATCTTTTGAGCAAAAAAGGATGATGTTCTGAAACGAGCCTGTTCTTCCTTTTTTTCCTCTTCTTCGGCTATTTTTCGCTCCTCCTCTTTTTTATCCTTTTTTGGGAGATATTTTCTCAACGTGTAAAGCGCTAGGAGTGGATAAATCCACGCAGTAATGGGATTTGTAGAAAGATGTACTATGTATTGCATTATAAATCCAAATATCCCTGCAGAGGTAAGATCTCTCGAAAATTCAGGTCTGATATGAGCTTCATCAAAAACAATTACCCAATCATTTTTAGTTCTAGTATCACTTGGATCATTTTGATAAGTGAGCCACTCTATGATATTAATAGCAAAATCTCTGTTATCATAATCAACATCGTCTATTAACTCATTATTAAATAAACTAGCATCAGCCGAGACAAACACTCGTTCTCTTCCCAAATCTTTAGCTAAAAATACATATTGAGAATATCCCCCAAGTGGAAAGGTAGATGGAAAGGGTATTGGTAGAGAACTTGCAAAAAAACTCATAAACCCTAAATCAAGATCATCTTGTGGCGAAGTATACATTTTATCCCCATTTTTATCAATAAAACCATAACCTGTGGTGGAACCAATGGGATCCCAGCCAAAAGCTGTAATGAATTCACCTCCGACAGCACAAGATGAACGAGAAAGGATCACATTGCTTATCAGATTAGGATATGTGGTTGTGGGATGAGCATCAAAATTCTTAATTATTGGAAATTCTGTGGTTGGATAATAGGACTCATTATCACGAAGTATACCGTTAGGAAATATTGTAACTGGGATAATTATCGAGGGATCAAACACACTTGCAATCATGATTTCCCATAAAAGAGTACTTGTAGAGCCATGATCATGACAAATAAGAAGAGAGTTAGTACCATTGAAAAAAGTAATAAAGTATGGAATCTCAAAGATGGGATCGTAAAATTGGTTTGGTCCAAATAAAATTAATAATATTGACTTATCTAATCGCTCAGTAGCACTTAAGCTTGATTGAATCGTCATTACCTCATATCCTTCACTTTCAATAAGCTGTTTGAAATCCGAACCACCATTCCAATTTGAATTATATACTGAAAAATTTTGTGTATTTACACCTTGATCGATTGCGGGAGAAAGTAAAGGAACAAAGGAAAAAATAAAAATGATAAGAAATAAGGCTTGCTTGTATATTGAACCAGACTTAATTTTTTTCCGGGACTGAGATTCTCGTGATTTCTGGGCAGTAGCATTTCTAATAAAGATTAGAAAACCAATCCCACAAAATAAAGCTCCAATATAACATAATAATGGTATATATGTGATAAAAATAGGAAAGCTTTCAGGATTTGCGATTTGTAAAGCACTCGAAAATCCACTAATAATTATGCCAAAAACTAAGAGATAAATTATGAAAAATGTAAATATTATCCCTTTCGATATATTAATACTCCTTTGTGAGGTTTTTCCTTTTTTACCCATTTTGATAATTCTTTACTGTTATTAATATATATTTGAAACATAAATTTGCGAATATTTATCACTGCAATGAGAAATTTATCGTTTTTCCTGTGATCTCATTATATAAATTGGAGAATAAATCAATGGTGAAATTTAATTCTTTTGTGGTGGGTTCTACTCCTCCATATATTATATCTTCAATTTTTTTAATGAATGGATAAACTGATTCTGGCTTCAACTTGTTCTCTAATTCGTTTACACAATTAATTGCATATTCTCGAATAGTTTGATGCGTCAATCTAGGCTTTTTGAACTTAACATTAATAAGATCGTCGTATACTAAGTAAATATATGCAATTGCTTCCTTAGGTCTTTCTGTATCAACCAAGACTTTTACATTCTCAAATTTTTGTTTCATATCTATTTCCGGTTCTGGTACACCCTTTTTCTTTTTAGCCATTTTTTAAACCTATTCCTGTATTTTTTCAAACAATTTAATTTATAATTTATTTTGAATTTATAATTTTTTGTACTTCCTATTCTAAAAATTTAAAACAAAATTATGTCTTGTTAATTGAAAATATATTGGCGAGAATAATTCGCAAGTCTTATAGAAATCTTTTTCAGTTATTTTATATGGTTTACCATAGATAATTTCTTCCACCTGTCGAATAAAGGGATATATAGATGCTGGTGTTAATTTCAACTCCTTGACAGAAATTATAGCAAAATCCCTGATTGTTTCATTATCTTTTCTTACTCGGTTGTACTTCGCACTAACCAAGTCCATATAAATGGCATTAAATAAATATGACAATGATTCTTCTAACCTTCCAGATTCTTTAAGTATTTTAAGATTCAAGATTTTTGATTCTAAGGGAATATCAACTACTCTGGATTCTTCTTCTTGTTTTTTATAAAAATAAAATCCGTATACTGCTAATCCAACAATAACACTAATTAAAATAGGGAAGAAAATGATTGAGAAAATGAAAAATGGAGGAAATTCAATTGGTCCTTGAGTTGAAGGAGGTCTGCTTTCTACAATAATTAATTCTGGAGTCGAAGTTAATGTCACTCCTGCGGTATTATAAAGGTCAACTTGAATTGTTGCCGTTCCATTTTGCATTGGTACAGTAAAACTAGAAGAAAATGTCCCATCAGATTGCGTGGTGACTGTGTCCATAACACTCCCATTATAAATAATATCAAGATCCCGATTACCAATTTTAATAGATGAATCGGTACTTGAGGATAACGTTCCAGTTAAATGATATGTGTCTCCTTCAGTGACAAGATAATCAATAATCAAACCGTAATTAACATCTGAAAAAACCTGTATATCGGTGATAAATTCTTCAGAATAACCCACAAATGGGGGATTGGTGTAGTTAAATTTAAGTGTTAAATAACTGGCTAACGTATTTGGAACTTGCAAGCTCGTGAGTGAACCCGAAATGTCAGTGAAAAATGATCCTTGGGAAATAATACTTAGACCATCATACCAATAATAATTTACGCTAACCAAGGGAATTCCTTGACCATTATCATATTTTAGACTTCCTACGATATTGAAATCTTCTCCAGTCAATTTTGCTACATCTGGGTCATCAGAAGAACCAAAATCGATATCAAAAAATGATGTTGCATTTACATAAATATTATAAAAATGTGGATATTCAACTTCGCTTCCTGGACCACCTGGTTCATTGTCGGTCACAATAACTTCTATTTTATGACTTGAATAGATGTTTAAATTTCCATTAATCACATAATTAATATCAAATTGACCATTTGGATCAGTTTGATCGGTATAACCCATATCTACCACATCATTCACCTCAATTGCGACATTATAACCTGACTTATTCTCACCTGAAATTTTATTATACAAGCGTCCTTTTACAGATATCGATGTGTAGTGAGTGAACAATGAATTGTTAACCTCCCCCGGATTTGTAAGGTCTAAAGTTGCCCAAAACCAAGAAGTCTTTAGTTTTTCATCTTCATTGAGGGAATATTGTGCATTGAAAGTTTGATTAAGAACTAATGAATTCGAAATAATTAGTGTGAAAAAAATAAATGAGATAAAAATTGAAACCTTCCTTTTGAAAGCGTGATTATTCCCGATTTTCATTATTTTTAGAAGGTTCATTATATGATTTTTCACCTTGGAAAATTAGGGTGCTCTATAAAATTCTTTCTGAACTGATAATATATATAAACCATCAGGAATTCCAAAATTATCTATATCTCCTGGATAAAAATACACCCATACTTCTGTGTCATCTAACCAATCTCCTACGATGAATGTCGCATTAAAGAACCCAAATGCATCGGTAACAATTGTCTGAGTATCTAAAATTCCCCCAAGACCATTTCTTATTGTAACATTAATTTCCATTCCTGCCATTGCCGTTCCATTGTCCCAAAGCAGAGTTCCATATACATAGCAATCGTCACCAAAATACCAATCATCTTTTACAACTTTAGTTTCATAATTCCCGTTTAATGAAGTCCCTGCTATGATATTAATGGGAATAAGCGAACTATTACTATTTATCATGAAATTAGACATATCTATACCAGGGGCAATTATGGTACCATTAAAATCAATTCGAATATAATATTGTCCTTGAGGGCAAGCAATATCCACTGAAGTATCGAATTGATAAAATCCTACTATATTTGTTATATCGGTTTGTGGGGGTGGGGGTATTAAAAAGCCTGAAACATCATTTAGAGAACTGTTCAAAAGTATTAAGGATACTCCTAATGCTCTTAATTGAACTCCAAATTCTTGAACAGTCCCTGTGACTGTAAAGCTATCAATCCCCCTTAGAATAACGGATTTATCTATACCTCTAGAAATACTCACAGATTCATTTAAAA
This sequence comes from Promethearchaeota archaeon, assembly GCA_048940805.1. GTDB lineage: Archaea > Asgardarchaeota > Lokiarchaeia > Sigyniarchaeales > SOKP01 > Loki-b32. Next base: position 1,318 of record JBHLOF010000161.1, on the reverse strand, counting down.
TAATATAGGTAGTATTAAATGTTGCGAAGGTAGACCAATTTACTTTAATTCTATGAAGACCTCCATGCCAAGTTGCGGTGTTAATTATAAAATTATGGGATCCTAATGGAATTTCTGATCCATCATAAACATAAGAATCTAATAATAAACTGTTAAACTCATCAAAAATCGAAACTGTTCCAGACGTTACGGGACTCCCACTTTGGGTTATAAGTACATTAAAGGTAATCGTATCTCCACGAACAACACGTTCAGGAGGTTGTAAATCCCAGTAGAATGAACGCGTAGGGTTTCCATTGATGACGAAATAAATACTAATGTTATCGGGATCAAGTACTTTTAATTCGAAAAACCCATTTGCAAAATTAGTCAAATTACCTAAATAAGATATATCAAAGTATTGTGGATAAACAGGATTTGTGTATGAGAAGATCCCATTAAACCACACCTCTAAAGTGTAATTTTTTGCGGGTGATGATGCAGAAACAGAATATGTTAAATCTATTTCTCCTGTATCGCCGAGTTGTAAAGAACCTGATTCAAGATTTAAAAGGTAAGAGACGGGAATCCCTCCATCTAAAAGACGTACTTCAATATATCCGTATTTTATTGGATTTCCATTATTTATATCGTTCAAATACCCATGAATCGCAAAGTCAGTCCCAACTCCACCTGTCCGATTTATTTCTCTGGGTAGTGGGCAAATGTCTAGATTTACACTAATTGGTGCGTCATAAATGAAATAAGAATAATTATACCTATTACTCCATGTGGCATAGATCAAATGAGGACCGGCTGTGGTATTCCAATTTGTATTATAAAAAACTTGAGCATATCCTCCAATAGTTTGAGCAGAGCCGATGAATAAGTTATCTTGTGTTACATCGTAAAAATAAACCCATTCCCCATCGATTACTGGAGCTCCTCCATAGTGGACAAAAGCAGTGAGATTTATTGAGTCATCTCTATATACTTCTGGATTATATGCATCATCAGAAGGAATCCCATTGATCGAAAATTCTAATGCTGCCTCTGCATCGATCTGGAGTTCAAAGCTATAGAAAGCTGACGTGTTAATATAGGGTAAATTGAAAGAATTTGGATAGGGATAACTTGTTAAATCAATAGTTCCATTAAAATCTAATCTTAGCGAATAATTCCCCGGAGGAGTGTTCGGGGCGACACCAAAAGTAAGATCAAAAGTACCAGTTATATCTGTTTGATAGGGATAACCCTCTACTGGAACGAGATATGATGAATAATCAGTACCACCCCTTATTAATTTTAATGTAATTTCAGAGTAGCTTAAAGGTCTGGA
>JBHLOF010000053.1:0-28367 GCA_048940805.1 Promethearchaeota archaeon | reverse complement strand
GCAACTAAAGTTAAGATGCTGGATAGGATTGTTAAAAAAAATATTTTAGATTTCATTTTTTTCCTTAAATCTAATCTCATTTTACAGTTTACCTATGTTATTTAAATGTGATATTTATTTGTTTTTTGTCAGTAGTTATTTATAGCAATAGTTATACTCGTTTGTATATAAATGCTATTCAATTTTTACCAATAATGTAAAAAAGTGTGGAATATATAATTGATAAATCTTAAACAATTAAGCTTCATTGGCCTCTTTATCAAACTGTAGATGTATAGTTATGTTTTGCATATGTTTTTCACACCTTTTTACTTTTCAAACTAATGAAGCATATCTTCTCTTGAATAAAATGATCCTAATGAATTTTTTATGATTTATAAGTTTAAATTGCTTTTACTTTGATTAAAATTCTCCATGATCTAGATATCAAATTAAATTATAATCTAAACATTTATTTATGCCATTTAAGCTGCAAATTATAAAATTTAAAATTATACAAAGAGGCAATAAAATGAAAGTTATAGAGAGAAATATTCGTGAAGTATTCCCAGGAAAATTTGAAGAACTAGATATATTAGATGCTAAATTTACTGAAATAGAAAACAAACTTGGGTTTCCTCCGAAAAAGAATTATAGGTGCATTGCTGGTGCTTATGATCAGAATACTATAGTTCTTGAGAGAAAATGGGAAAGCCTAGCTAAAATGGAAGAAGCATTTGCAGAATTAATGTTAGTTCCCGAGGTTAAAGAACTTATAAGCGAAATCCCAAAGATTCTTAAAAGCCAAAGAAGAGAACTTTATACACCGCATGCTGCTTCACTTATAGAAATTTTTAATGAATAATTTTTTTTTTTAATTTTTTTAAAATCGTAGAACTCGATAAATTATTTGAAACCAAGCGATAAATTCTTATAGTTCTTTCCCTATTTTTAAAATGTATTTATCCTATCAGCTTATTACGCTTCCAATGAAACCATAAGTCTGCAAGTAATTGAACGGTTCCAGGTATGACGACAATATAAGCGGCAAAAATGATGTATACTGTCGAAACCACTATATACCAAATAATCGCACCCTTTAGAAACGGAGTAATTGGATCCATCTTTATCAACGGATACAAGAGAAGGATACTAAGAATATTTATCGCAATTATTATATACATTGAGATTATGGAGTTAAACCTAAAGCTCTGAGGAAATTGAATATTCCATATAATTACTAAGATTATCGCTACAAGATTGCATAGGAAAATCCATATCATAAAAATGGGAATAAAGGTTTTAGGAGCATCCTTTCTTTCAAGTGTCATAATATTTGGGAGGAGATTTTGCTTAAAAAACCTTGATATTATAATCCATTAGACTTTAAACCATTAAAAAGTATAATACCCGAGCTACAAAGAAGGAAACTGCGAATAATATAAATAAAAAATTTTTGACTTGATATCCATAATAGGCAAAAAATGCCATAGAAATTGCCGTTAAAATCAAAGATAACATAGATAACATTGATCCATATTGATTAAAACCTATTACAATTGATAGGATTTGAATTACTGCTCCTAAAACTAATAAGAATACTGATTTAACCGTTCGATTTATAAAATATACTGCAATTGGCATAATCCCTAGACTTAAAATTAGGACAGCATCTGGAATCAAACCAGTAAGAATCATACCATATATCCTCGTAAATTCGATATCTTCTGGCATTGGGGTTAATGGTAGCAATATTCCCGGTATAAAGAAATCGATTATGTACCACAGGATAGCAATGACGCTTCCAATAACAAGGAGATTTGCTCGTTTGAGGCTGTCGTCTTTCCTCACGTAAAGGCTACCAACTAAGAATAAGATGAGGGAAATAAGGATATTTATATTCGGAATAAATGGCTCCCGAAAATGAAAACTAACTGTTAAAATCATAGTGAATTCTGAATATTGCCAACTTTATTAATGTTATTAGCCAATTAGATAATATTTTGAAATTATATTAGTTAATCTCGAATTTCTTTTAAGCTCCAATTTCATCCAACCATCGGTAAGAATCATCTGAAAATTATTTTTGAATTTAGAATGTTTAAAAAGCCTTTTAATTTTGGTATTATGGAGTTCCCACTCAAAACCATGGAATTTTTGGACACGAGTTAAAGTTTGATATTGAAAAGAACCATATTTTCGTTTTAATTTAAGGTCTTCCTCATGAGGGGGATTATAAAATCCATCATAAATCCAAGCCTTTGTATCATCCTTCAAAACTTCCAAAACATTCACTTACAATTTTAGTACTTGAATAAACATAGAAAATTCAAAATAAAATTTATATAAACATTTTTCTATTATTTTTAAAGATAAGAATATAATCTACATTTTTGTTAATGTAATCTGTTATTATTTGAAACTTGATTAAGTAAAAGCTGGAAGAAGGAGATATTTATGATTGGAAAAAGAAATATAAAGAAAAGAAGATATTTTTTATGCATTTTATTGATCTTTATTTTTAACCTCTTTTCAAGTATCCTCCTCTCAGGCGGTAGTATTAGAGAGGATGGATATGGAAATTTAAATGCAGATTTAGATTCACAATTAAACTTTTCTTCAAATAATCCTCCAAGTAAGAATGAATTTAATTATTATAAGGAAATTATTATAGATCATTCGAAGGTTTCAGGATCAACACCCCTTACTGATTTTCCTTTTTTAATATCTATTTACGATTCAGACTTACACGATAGTGTTCAATCGAGTGGTAATGACATCGCATTTTCTGATGGCATAACATGGTTGGATCATGAGATTGAAGTATTTGAACGCGATTATAATGCATCTCATGCTAGACTAGTTGTATGGGTTCGATTACCTTCCCTTTCTACGATTACAGATACCAAAATTTATCTTTATTATGGAAATACTACAATGGGCCCAAGTGAAAGTCCAACAGGAGTATGGGATGCAAATTATAAGGGAGTTTGGCATGCATCAGAGAACCCTACGGGAACAATATATGATTCAACTTCTAACAACAATGATGGAACACCACAAGGCAGTATGAGTTCAGCTGATCAAGTAGATGGTCAAATTGGTGGAAGCTTAAACTTTGATGGCAACGATGAATTTATTGATTGTGGAAATCCTACATCACTACAAATAACTGGATCTATAACAGTTGAAACATGGTTCAAAGCCGATTATTTCGGGAATACCTATTTAATTTCTAAAAATGGACCATCTCATGAAAGAGGGTGGGATGTTAGTTTTGATGATATAAATTCTACTCATGGCTATTTAATATATCGGTATGCGCTAAATGGAGAGGTTCATGCTGATGATGTTGGTAATATAACCGTTCCTATTAATCAATGGCATCACGTTGTCGGAGTATTTGAGTCATCATCTTATTCTAGATTGTTCCTCAATGGCGAGATGGTTGATGAAAATACAACAGATATTCTTTCTTCTCAATATGATGGCCCAAATCCTGTAAGGTTTGCTGCTAGGGGAGATTCTATTCCACCAAATTATTATAATGGGATTATTGATGAAATTCGCATTTCTAACATAGCTCGTTCAGCTGATTGGATTTCAACTGAATATGAAAATCAATTTGATCCAAACTCGTGTTATTCAATTGGAGAAGAACATGAAGTTTCAGATCTTCTGCCCAATGTTGATTACTTTACATGGTATAAAGAAATAATAATAGATCATACAATGGTGAGTGGTCCAGATGAACTTCTTAATTTTCCAGTTTTAATTTCATGTTTTGATGAGGATTTACATGATAAAGTTCAAGCGGATGGTAACGATATTGCTTTTTCAAATGGTATGGCATGGTTGGATCACGAAATAGAACTTTTTGATCAGACGTATAACAGCACTCACGCACAGCTAGTTGCCTGGATTCGTGTACCAAATCTTTCAAGTTCGGAGGATACGATTTTATATATGTATTATGGTAATTCAACAATGGGATCACGGGAGAATCCAGTAGGAGTATGGGATGAAACTTATGAGTTTGTGTTACACATGAATCAGGATCCTTCTTCCTCCGATATACTTGATAGTACTTTAAATGAATTTGATTTTGATGTTGAAGCTTTGGGAAGTATGACATCAGATGATCTAGTTATTGGTCAAACTGGGAAGGCTCTTGCGTTTGATGGGGTAGATGATTATATTTTTCTACCTTTTTCAGAAGGATTTTCAGGACCAATTGATAAGATGAACTTTGAATTTTGGCTAATGCTTCCTGATGGAGGACCACCGCCCTCAAGAGATTATTTAGGTGCTCCTGCTTCTGCGTCTGGTCACCCTTATCTTTCATTTTATGATGATTCTTTTGAATTTAAAATTGCCACAGTTGAACCAGATTCAGAAGTTCTTAACTCAGCACAAACTACTTTCAATGCTGGAACATGGTACCATTTCTCAGCAGTATGGGATGGTACAGGTGCAGGTCTCCACAGAATTTATATAGATGGTTCATTAGACAGCGAGGATTTTAGTGTTAAATTGGGTAATCATGTTGCGTGGAACACATTTTCTATTGGAGCAGAAGATGATGATGTAAATGGTCCTGGAGGATCGGGAGGTGATCGACAACTTAAAGCTACTGTGAGTGAGTTTCGTTTGTCTAAAGTAGTTAGATCCGCTGATTGGATAGCAACGGAATATAATAATCAGTACGATCCTAACTCATTTTATTTAATCGGACCAGAGTACACTGTCTCAGGAATTCCACCAAATGAGCATAATTTCAAGTATTATAAAGAAATAACAATTGACCAATCAATGATAAGTGGTGCACATGATCTATTAAATTTTCCATTGCTGATTTCTATTTTCGATGACGATTTGCATGATAAAGTACAACCGGATGGAGATGATATTGCATTTGCTTATATGGGTGCTTGGTTAGACCATGAAATCGAACTTTTTAATCAAACCTTTAACAGTACTCATGCTCAGTTAATTAGCTGGGTTTCCCTACCAAGGCTTTCAACATCTTCAGATACTATTATTCGAATATATTATGGAAATGCAACAATGTCAAATCAACAAAATCCCACTGCTGTTTGGGGCTATAAGTACAGAGGAGTTTGGCATTTATCTGAATATAGTGGTAATTCAAAAGATTCTACTACTCATGGAACTGAGGGAATACCCTCAACTGGGGTAACTCTGGGTGCAAGTGGGTTGATTGGTTACGCATACGATTTTAATGGAGTATCCGGCACTAAACTTGATTATGGAGACCCGATTGACGATCATTTAGATGTAGGTACTAGTAGTTTTACTATTAGTGTATGGGTTAATTACGATCAAAATACCGGCACATTCCAAATGCCTTTATATAAAGGTGGGACGAGTAACGGGAATGAGGGTTACGCTTTGGAAATGAATAATGGTTTGAGCAGCGCCTTTTATGTTTCAAATGGAACGCAAGCAAGTGCAGTAGGATGGGCTACTATTACATTGGATTCTTGGACGTTTCTAGTTGGAGTAGTCAATAGAATAACAGGTAAAATGAGCTTATATAAAGACGGATCTATTATAAATGAAATTAATGTTGTATTGGGCAACCTCTCTTCGGATGAAAATTTAAAAGTATCCAATAATGTTTACCCTGTTGATGGGATAGTGGATGAACCTAGAATCTGTGGTGTAGCTCGTTCTGCTGATTGGATTGCGACGGAATATAATAACCAATACAACCCCCAATTTTTCTTAACTTTAAGTGAGGAAGTCTCATTCGATATTACACCTCCTACCTATTCTAATCTAACAGAAAGTTCAGATCCATTAGAATTAGGTGATACAGAGATCATTACAATAAACGTTTCAGATCCTTCAGGGATTAATAAAGTTGATATTGAATTTGAAGGAGATAACTATTCCATGACCAATATTGGTGGAGATATATGGCAGTATGACTCCTGGACACCTTCTAATGTAGATAATTATACATATACAATATGGATGGAAGATAATTATTATAATTGGAATTCTACGACGGGGAATATTGAAGTTATAGATACTACTGCACCTACTTACTCTGATCTAATTGAAAGTGCAGATCCCTTACAATTGGGACAAAATGAAACAATTAATATTAAGGTTTATGATTCTCCAGGCTCAGGAGTGAACCAAGTTCTTCTGGAATATGATTCCTCAAATCATACAATGGTTTTTATTGGAGGAAACACATGGAGTTGGAGTAAATGGAAACCAATATCATCGGGATCGCATTCTTATACCATTTATATGCAAGATATGGAAAATAACTGGAATATGACCAGTGAAACAATAGAAGTGGTATCTACGACTGCCCCGGTTATAGAAAATCTTACTAAAAGTCCAGAAACTCTTGAATTGGGGAACAATATAACTATATTTGTCGATGTAGACGATAATGAAACGTTTGTCTCAACAGTCTTAATTGAGCTAGAAAATGTTAACTATACTATGAGTAGCCCTGTGGGAACTACCTATAATTTTACATGGACGAGATCTTGGGCGGGAACTATTATCTTTAAAATTTATGCAAATGATTCAGTAGGTAATTGGAATTCTTTGACTAATAGCTTTGATATTGTAGACACAACAGCTCCTACGTTTTCAAGTCTTATTGATAGTGATCCCTTAGAATTTGGAGAGACCGCAATAATATCTGTGAATTCAACTGATTTATCTGATATTATCCAAGCAGAAATTGAGTATCAAGACTTAGATAGTATAATCAGAAATCATACTATGTCGAATATTATAGGGGATCTATGGCAATACAATTTGTGGACGCCACATACAACAGGAAATTGGTCTTATACAATATGGGCAATGGATAATAATAGTAATTGGGGTTCTGTTAATGATTCGATATTCGTTCGTGATACTATTCTCCCAAGGTATTCAGATTTGATTGAAAGTGAAAGTGTGGTTGAACTAGGAGAACTTTTGACTATTTCTATTAATGCGACTGATTTAGCTGGCATTAGCGAAGTTGTAATAGAGTTTGAAAATTCTAACTCTACTATGACAAACATCGGCGGTGACATATGGCAATATAATTCTTGGGGTCCAAGCTCAATAGGAAATTATACGTATACAATTTATATAACTGATATGAATAATAATTTGAATTTTACAAGTGGATCAATACAATTTCAAGATACAATAATCCCTACATATTCTAATTTTTTCGAAAGCGTTGATCCTTTGGAGTTGGGAGATCCATTGATCATCAGAATAGATGCTTATGATTATGCGGGTGTCATCCAAGTTTTATTAGAATTCGAAGGTACAAATCATTCTATGGTAAATATTTATGGAGATACGTGGCAATACGATTCATGGATACCAACCAACTGGATTCTTTATCAATACAAAATATATATGGAAGATCTGAGTGGTAATTGGAATTCTATTATGACTAATATTACCGTTCAAGATACTACCCCTCCTCCAGCTCCGGCATTGACCAACAGTCCAAGCGGGGACGTCAGTGGAACCCTTGTGTTCGATTGGTTAGATGGATCTGATCCTTCAGGCATCTCTTACTATATTTTAATTATCGATAATGAAACTAATCCACTTACAACTCCGGGATATGTATACTTCTTTAATATCACAAACGTAGGACCCGAAAGTAGTTATTATGTATTGCTTCAAACTCCCGCAATTGGTGATTATTTTTATTTCTTAGCTCAAATTGATGGAGTTGGTCACCAAAGCAGCTATACTATGGGGAGTTTCACAATTATTCAGTCTGGCAATGGTGGAGCTAATAATAATTTGCTTATTATAGTGATAATCCTAGCAAGTGTAATTGGTTCTGCAATAGCTATCGTTGTAGTTAGAAAAAGGGCAAAAAAGGATATGAAACCACCGCGCAAAAAGATATCTTTTAAAACAATACTTTCCCATATTGATAAACTTTCGAGTATATCATCTGCTTTCCAAGCCGTAGATGTTCAAGGTATTAAAAAATTACCCGATGAGAAAGAAATCGAAACTCGTGTTAACGAGATAAAAAATCTAGGGGAAGAACTATTCAATGAAGGAGCATATTTGGAGGCTCATAAGCAATTTAAGCTAGGAAAAGACTTTCTTATGAACCTAGGGAGAGAAGAAGACGCAAAGATTTTTTCAGATTTAATTGCTGGAATAGAAGGCTTAATCGAAGAACGCGATAAGAGATTGGAATACCTGGATCAATTAAAAAGAGATGGTGAGTCGGTGCAAATATTTGATCTATATCAGGATCTAAGTGATATATCGCAAAAATTAAGAGATCCAGATTCAGCTAGCTTTTACCAGTTTGAATTAATTGACTACTTTCAAAAGAATAGTTTGGAATTAGTAAACTTAGAAAATTATAGAAATGAATTAAATCAAAGAGCGGAATCATCTTTCAGTAATGGCCTTTTTAAAGCGGCAGCTACACTCTTTGACAAATGTGAGAGGATTTCCCAATTATTTGTACAACTAGAAAGAGAAGAAGAAATAGCTAAACTTGAAGAATTTAGAGATAAAAAGAACGAATGTTTAAACAAAATAAATAATGAGTAAGTTTTTCTAAAACGATTATATCGTGAGGTTTCAACCCAAATTAGAGAATTTCAAAAAATTCATATTTCAATTACTGTTCTATCTTTCCAAAATGTTTTTGAACAAGAGAAATTAGACCTACCCAATTTTCTCGTTCAGCACAAGTTTTTTCTATATCATCAATAAGAAATTTATAATTTGCATCAATTTCTTTAATTAAATTTTTTAGTTTTGATTCAAGAACAACGATATTTTCTTTTACAATAAGTACAAATACGATATCTTTTGTAGTATTTAAATCAAATAAAATTGTTCTATCACCATGGTCTACTGATTTTATTTGTGCTTCACCTTTTAAAATTGCTTTTAAGATCGTCATTAAACCAATTATTCCTCCTGAAATTAAAGAAGAATCACGGGATACATTAAATTCATTAAATGCATAATCAAACAAGGGAATCCCAGTTTTACAAATTATATAAAGGTGGATTAGGCATTCTTTCCATTCTTTTAAAGGTAAATAGATGATAAAAGTGCTTTTGTTATCCTTTGATTCCATACAAAGTTGTCCATTATGAAAATCCACTATTTTTTTTGAAAATGAAAGTTCCTGAAATATAATTTTTTCGAGAGTTTGGGGTAAATGACTCTTTATCTCTATTTTTCCAAAATTATCTATTGTTGTTAATTTAATTAAAATGTCTTGATTACTGGTATTCATTCTTATATATGAAATGATTTCTTTAAGTACCTGCTTAATTCTTAATTTATCTACTTCAGAATATAAATCTTCAGATAACTTGAAGTACGTTTTTATCTTCTGCACGTCTATATTTTCATTTAGGGAGTCTACGGATTCCAATATTATTTCAACAATACTTTCAGTTTGTTTATTTAAAATTAAATTATCAGATTCTAATTGAGAGATGTCGACTATTTTTCCAACTAAATTTAATGATTTCTTATTCTCACCTCTTATTAATTCTAATAGTTTTATCATTTCAAAATCCAAATTATCCTTATAAGAGTCTAAAAGGATTTCAGTAGCGTTTGACACCACATTTAAGGGATTTCTTAATTGTTCTGAAGTTTTAGTAGTCATATTTTGTTTAATGTTGTTGAGATCCAATAATCTTCTATTTTCTTCTCTGATAATCTTTTCGGCGAGTATTCTTTCTGTAATGTCTTGAAACATAATTTGTACAAATTTTTTTTCTCCAATTTCACACAACGAGAAAAAGGCTTGCAACCAGGATTTTATTTCACTACTTTTTATAATTTCAAATTCCATAATTTCACTTAAACCATATTCAAGAACATTCTGAAAAATCTCATTAAAAGAGATCATATGTTTTTGATTTAATTTCATAATATCAAAAAAATAAATATTTCTTAGATTCTCCTTGTGTTTATTGAGATATAACTCTGCAGAATTATTACAATTAAATATTCGTTTTTTATTATCCAGTAAAATTATTGAATAAGGAAAACTTTCGGATAGGTTACGAAATTTTTCTTCAGATTCTTTTAACATAACTTCTGTTTTTTTCCATTCAGTTATATTTCTTCCAATTTTAACGATGAACTCTATATCGTCACTTTCATTCTTAATTGGATAAGCTAATATCTCCAAATATATTTCATTTTCATTAACATAATGGCTATGGATAGATTCGTTGAATTTCCTAGTTTTTAAAACTTCTTCAACAGGACAATCGCATTCTGGTAGTTTACAAATTTTATTTGTACCATGTAAAATTTTATAACATTTCTCTCCAATAATTTGATCTTTAGTAACTCCATATCGTAGACAAAAGGTTTTATTCACATCTTTTATTGAATAATATTTATCCAGAACCATTATTTCATCATACAATGAGTCTAGAATAGTTTTATTATACTGATCTTCTTGTTTTATGCTATTATTCAATAAAATTTCACCTAAGTTAGGATAATATCATAATATCTTTTTGAAATTGAGGAACTTTTTTTCGTTAAATATTTCTTTTTCTTTTTTATAAAACGCACAACTTTGCTTTTCTAAACCAGTTACATATATATTTTTTTTAGCACACCAATAAAGACCAGTTGGATTAGGGTTATATGCATATTTGCAATCTGAAGATATGAATTCTTTCTTTTCTTCTCTCCAATTAAAATATTCAAACATTCTAGTACAAAATTTTTCAGAATGATCATCAAATGGATAACTCATTATACAATGAGTCCCAATTTTGGTTTTCTTTAGTTTTACCGGTATAAATCCCAATTTACTAAAAAATAGTAATTTATGCTGATCACAGGTGACTACTAATAAAAAAACATAAAAATTCTTATAATTTTTATTTTCTTCTTCAATTACATACTCAACTAATAGAGATCCTAATCCCTGTCTTCTGTAAGTTCTACTTATTTCAATAGTATCTAAGTAAAAAATGGGTATATCATTATATATTGATAAAAATATTAAATTCAAACAACCAACTATTTCATTAGATCCATTCAGAAGATAATGAGTTTTATTCTGATATCCATAATGCCAATCTTCTTGAAAATCACAATTTTCAAAGAATTTAGAGTTTATCTTATCTTTTCGGTATATTTTATAATCATCTTCTTTTAATGAGCGACTCCAATAAGGTGGATCTTTAATTGAGGTTTTTTTATAAATTTGTCTTGCGCTTGGTGTGGAATTTATTGAATGCCTAAGATTTTGGTTATCCATGAATAATAAATTTTTTTTTTCTCTAATAGTAAGATTCTTGTCTCTTAATGGTTTAATTAGACTTTTAGAAGTCATAGTGAGCTTTTGTTCTTTTTTTTTATTGATTTTTATAATCAAAAATTAACCTCTCTTGGTAAAACTCTACTTATAATAGCCGTTATTTAACTAGATTATATTAACATACTCTATTTTTGTACCGTTTTTTACGTGTGTTCTAATTCGTAAAGTTATAAGATCTCTATTTATGATTGCTTAATTGAATTACTAACCAATTCCAGATTGTTAGTTCTTGATAAATTCGAAAAATACTCTCCTAATCTATTAATAGTCTGGTTTAATTCAAATAGTAATACTCCGTAATTCAAATAAATTGGGAAAACAACTGAAATCATGATTTCATTTGTAATTAGGTGAAGAATAATCATAAATCCAGTATCATCTAACTGATTTCCAGCTTGAATTTTAATTTGTTTTATAAAATTTTTATCATTAATAATATCAACACCATGCTCGGCAAATGCGATTACTTCTGCGCATATTGCTGCAATAGATTGATAATAATCTTCATTTTCATTTATATTGGCTCCATCTATAGCTATTATGAAGCCATCTTCAGTGAATAAAAAAGAGCTAATAATTCCTGTACGTTTCCTCAATTCTTTTAAAGTATTAATAATCTTCTTCTCAGTTAAACTATACATCTAAAACGGACACCTCCCTTTCATTTACAATTTTTTCAGAATTTCCCTTTAGAATAATTTTAAGTATAACGATAATAGCATCTTTTATTCCTATGTTATTTTTTGCTGAACCTTTATACACCTCCTCACCTATTAAATGTTTGATCATTTCAATATCATTGTAATCCTCCCGATCAGATTTATTCGCTATGATTCTCATAGGAATATTATATCCTAAGCATGTTTTTGTTTCCTCTAAAATAACTAATGCATTACCTATATTAGCTAGATCACATCCATCTATTAGCATAATAACCCCATCACTCCCTTTTGCCAAAATCTTCCTGACTGAAGCAAATTGCATTTGTCCAGGACACCCTTTCAGCTCTAATTCCATTGTATGCCACCCTGAATACTCATCTTTATCTCTCAAATGTTCAGTTTTGCTCATTATTAAACCATTCGTCTCATAATTTAAATTTGGTCTAGCCCAAATTAATCGGGCTAAATCAAAACCAGTTGTAGTATGGGTTTTATCTTCATCATAAGGAATATTCAATTCTTTTTCTACAGAAATTGCTTTATTATCAAGAGTATGAATTAAGGTTGTCTTACCTGAATTAAAAAATCCAGTTACAAAAATTTTTATCTTGTTGCCTAGCATTTTAAATATCTTTTTCTGATTTTATTTTTTTTAAAAAAAATATTGTTGTGTTTTTTATATGAAATTTTTAGAATTGAATAATATTTGTTAATTTTATATTCATTAATTCGTAATATTAATATTGTTTTATTTATTTAAATTTATTTTTTTATCGAAATCATATTTGGTAATTGTATTTTATAATAGATCTAATATTATTGTCTTATTTTACTATGATTATGAATATATTGGATCCATTTTCCTATAGGAAGATTTATATATATAAAATTTTATGTATTTTTTATATAAGAAAACTAAATTTATATAAAAACCATAAAGAAAATTATATAAAATTATAAAAAAAAATAAAAATAAATAGATGACTAAAAATGCCAAATTATAAACAATTGCTTGATATTTCAAATGCAACATTAGTTGCCATGGGAAAATCTATGATCAACATGGGTTTAAATATTCCATTGGTATGGAATGAATGTGCAAATGTGTTTGAAAATAGTGCAAAAAATATGTTAAAAGATGCTGGGATGATAATTGAAGGCAATGATGTTCAATCTATTACTGAAAATTTTGCCAGTAAGGTTAAAGAATTAGGATTCTGTCAAAGAGCTAATATTTTGGAACTCAATAGTGATAAAATAGTTATGGATCTTGGAGAATGCATCTTTGCTTCAGCTACTAAAGTCTTTCGAGGAAATGATAGAGAGTTTATACCTCCCTGTCCATTTATGTCAATGCTATATAGTACAATTACAGAAAGAACAGGTAAGGTTGGTTATATAGAATCTTGTCAGTGGAAACCCGAAGAAAATACATCTGTTTTTACAGTAAAGCTAAATTAAATTAAGAGGGATGATAAAAATGGCAAAATCAGATTGTAAATTTGCTGGAGCTGAAAATTCTGACGGTTTAATATGGTGCGAAAAGAAAAACATCTATGTGACAGCTAAAGAAAAGGATACGTGTGAGTATTATGAAAAAAGTAGTTAAAGAGGAGGATGAATAAATGAGTGCTAAAGAAGAAAAAATAAAAGAAATTTTACTAGATTTAGAAAAAAATTCAGAAGTGTCAAATAGTGCTCTAGTATCATTAAAAGGACAGATGATGGCAAGTGCTTTACATAAAGATGTTGATGAACGAGCAATAGCAGCCATGACTGCTGCTTTAACATCAGTCGGAACAAGAGTAGCTGACACTTTAATGTCTGGAAAAACAGGATCAATTGTTATTACCGGGTCTGAAAAATTAATTTTCTTACAGCAATTAGCTCAAGCAGTACTAATAGCAATGGCTTCTGCAGATGCAAAGGTTGGTTTAATTGATTTCGAGATAAATGCAGCTCTAGATAAAATAAAAATGGTATTAGGGTAAAAAAATAACAAATTTTTTTTTTTTTAATTTAAATTTCATAAATAAAAATTAACCAATAAGTGTATTTATATTAATATAACCAAGTTAAAAGGAGAAAATCTTGTCTGAAATCAAAGATAAATTAATTCTGCTACTAGAGGAGTTTATTATAAATACCAAAGTGAGTTATTCTAGTTTAATAACTGAAGATGGCTTGGTAATTGTCTCAAAAAACCATCAAAACTATCAAGATGAAGACGTTAGCTCAAACTTCGCAGCTATTTCAGCTAGTATATTATCTATGGCTGAAAGAGGGATAGAAATTATTAATAATAATAAAATTTTAGAACAAATTACAATAGACGCGGGAGCGGACCATAATATCGAAAAAGATTTTACTATATTGATTACCAGAATTTTCTCGAACGTTTTATTACAAATAATATTTCCCAAAAGAATTAATATTGGACTCATTCATTTTGAGACTAACAAAATTATTAAAAAAATAAAGGGGGTAATAGAGACAGATGTTTCTAGAGAACTTTTCTCAAGCATTGGTTCTCTAACCTAAAAAACTATTAGAATTAGTAATTTATTTATTAAGAATAATCTTTAAAGGTAAAACCTAATGAAAGATAAAGATAATGATCATAATCATCATAAAGAACAAAAAAAAGATAAAATCGAACATTTGGGAAATAATAATAATGGATTTAAGTCAATGGTAGAAGAAAAAGAAGATGACTCCTATTTTGATTTAAGGTCTCTTTTTGATGAAACTTTTAAGGAGTCAAAGAATGACTTTGCTATGGAAAATAACATTTCACCTGATTCTACGATTAATACTAGTAAAATTGGAGAAGATCGTTTGATGAAGCAGCCTAATACATTAATTCCAAAATTATCTAATAATACCGAAAATATAAAAGAAAAAAATATTCAAATAGAAGATGAAAATTCCCCAGTTAGCCGAATAAATAATAGAATTGTTGACTTAGGTCCTAGTTATGTTCAGAAACTACAACTACAAGAAAAGATTATTGAATATAATGAAAGATATCAATTATTAGAAAAGAAAATACAAGAATACGAGGAGAAAACCTCGGATTTAATAAGGATGAAAGAAGAGTATAGTGATTCTATAAAACTTTATGAAGAAAAAAGTAAAGCTCTGGATGAGAGGAATGAAGAAATGTCAGACCGATTAAGAAAATTGGGAGAAGCCAGAGAAAAAATAGTGGATTTAAGTAAACAAATTGAGGAAAAAAAAATTGAATTGGAGAAAAGAGACGAAACTTTGAAAAAATCAGAGAAGAATTTAGAGAAAATTAAATTCGAGTTGGAAAAAAATAAAATTGAATTAGAAAAAAGTAGATTAGAATTTGAAATGGAAAAGTCAGATTTAGATAATACAACAGAAAAATTAGAGAGCCCTTATGATATACACATTAGTGAGGAGCAAGAAAATTCTAAAGATGATAGAGGAAAAAAAAGAAGGGGAAAAGGGGAAATTTTACAAAATCTTATGTTGGATTTAATACGCATAGGAAAGTTTAAATCTTGTTATTTAATTGATGGGAAAGGAATGTTACTTTCGGAATACTCCCAGGATCAATCAGATCCTATTGCTATAGGAGCTATGTTTTCTCTAATCTATACAGCCGTACAAAGAGCTGTTCAAAGTCTTAATTTGTATGATTTAAAATATTTTAAAATTTCTTCTATTAATGGGGTATTCATCGTTAAAAATATCACTATAATGAATTATGAAAGAAGTTTTATACTATTAGTACATTATGATGATTCTAAAACATTTGTACCAGATTCTAAGCAAATTCCAAATAAGAAAATAATGAAAAGAATTTTAAAAAATGTTAAAAAAGATTTTTTTGAATGTGGAAATGAAAATAAAAACTTAGGAATTTTTGATAATCTTTCTGATAGAATTAATTTATTAAAGAAAAAATATACAATACCTCAAGAAGAACTAGAATTGACAAGATTAGACTTATTGAATGAAACATCAGTAAAAATAAAGGATTTATTTGAAAAGTAAAGTAAAAAATAGATTTCTTTAAATTATATAATAAACTAGGGAATTAAATTATAATAATAGAACTTTTATAATATTTTTAAATTAAACTGAAGATTTTTCAAATATTTTTATATTTACAATAAATTAGATTTTTATTTTTAAATATTATTTTATAACAAGAAGCTTATTGATTAAATCGCGTAGGTGAATTTTATAATTCCAAAAAATTCCTTTACTGAAGAAGAAAGAAAAGAAATGGAGCAATATGAACAGGAAACGGGTAAAAGAGCTGTATGGCACGGAAATATAACTGAGGGATTTAAAAAATGGAAACGAGGAGAAGAAGTTTATGGTAAAGATAAAAAGGGAATAGGGATTTTAGTTTCTGAGAAAACAAAATCAAAATGGGAAAAATTTGCCGAAGAAAATAATTTTTCTACAGTATCCAAATTGATTAGAAAAGCAGTGAATTTTTATATAGAATTTCAATCAAAACAACATCTATTAAGTAATAGTTCAAAAGTCTCACATGATTTAAAAGAGCCCCTCACTGTAATAGAGGGCTTTTCTCAACTGATTTTTGAAAATGAATCAGATACTTTGAAACTAGATACTCTTTTAAAAATAAAAGAAATATATTCTCAAAGCCTACTTCTTGAAAAGAAAATAGACAATCTTCTTAGCAATGCTAAACCTGAAACTTCTCAATATGATATTTTAATAATTGAAGATGATTTACCAACAATTACAGTTTTGACAAATTTTTTTAAAGCGCGAGGTTATTCATGCCAAGGAATTTCCAGCGGAATGAAAGGTTTAGAAGAATTGAGCAAATCTTATCCAAAATTAGTTTTATTGGATATAATATTACCGGACATAAATGGATATAAAATTTGTAAACAGATTAAATCTGATGAGAGACTTAAAAATATTCCTGTTTTTTATATAACAGCAATGCCGGAATCAGAAGTAAGTGGAAAAATCGAAGAGACAGGAGCAGAAGGCTATCTTTTAAAACCATTTAAATTTCCAAAATTTAACGTGTTATTTAACTATTTATGATTTATTATTAAGAACTGTAATTTGTATATATTTAACCCTTCAGCGGTAATCTAACAATGATGGTTGAGCCTTTATTTCTTCCTTTTGATTCGACCCAAATTGTCCCATGGTGAGCATTTACAATTTCTTTTGAGAGATAAAGTCCCAATCCTGATCCTTCAGTATTTAAATCTATTCCTTTCCCATATCTTTCAATCTTTCCAAATTTTTTAAAAATCATCGTCATTTCCTTTTTAGTAAATCCTACTCCGGTGTCTTTGATTTTGAGTTCGACAAACTTTTTCTGTTTCTCCAGTTTAAGAGAGATCAAACCAAAGGGAGTTGTATTTTTTATAGCATTTAATAAAATATTTGATATTACTTGTCTAATCCTAAAAATATCAATTTTTATATAAAGTTCATCCATTAGTTCATAAGTTATTGTTAATTTTCGTTTTTCCGCAATTGGTTTTAATTCATTAATGGTGTCTAATATTATTTTTACCATATTCTCCTTATGTTTTGTTATTTCAAATTTATTAGATTCAATACGAGATACATCTAATAAATTATCAGCCAAAAATTCCAATCTTTTACCTCCGTTATTTATTATTTTAATTAATGATTCCGTTTTATCATCAATTTTTCCTTTACATGATTCTAATAATAATTGAGATGCGCTAGATATAGAAACCAAAGGAGTTCTCAGCTCATGGGATGTTCTATGAATAAAATCTGTTTTTAATTTGTCTAGTTCTCTTAATTTACTAATTTCTTGTTGGATCATTTCCTCTACTTTCTTTTTCTCTGTTATATCCCTAATTAAACCAAAAAAACCTAGCTTATTTCCCTCTGAATCATATCGTAAATCTGCCGAAGACACAACAAATGTATTCATCCCATCCTTCGACTTAATTTCAAATTCAAAATTACTTTGAGGAGTCTCAGTTTTTAAAAGATCATTAAGGATATAAAACACATATTCTGAAAGCTCATCACTAATAAATTGAGAATAATGCTTACCTATGATTTCATCTCTAGGAATTTTTATAATTTTATAAAACGCATCATTACAAAAGGTAATATTTCCACGTATATCCACCTCAAAATACCCTTCTTTAATGTTTTCTAATATACTACGATATTTTTCCTCAGATTCTTTCAGTTTTCGTTCTGCTGATTTTTGTTCCGTAACATCACGAATATATTCAATTACTCCATTCACTATACCTGTTCCTTGATCTAAAAGTGGAAAGGTATAAATCTCTAAAATTCCAAGTACTTCTCCTTTCGTTCCTTTTCTTAAAATAGTTTTTACAATAGGTTTATTTGTTTCATAAATTTTAGAACAAAGACAATCTTCACATGGTTCTGATCTATCTTGATATACCTGATAACATTTTTTCCCTTTAATAGGTATCATATGAGGATACCATTTTTCCATTGTAGGGTTTATTTTTAAAATATTATAATTTTTATCAATTATACAGATACCATCTTGAATACTAGAAAAAACATTTGAGAGGAATCTTTCATTTTCTAATAATAAATTTTCTGTTTCCTTTTGTTTAGTAATGTCTTTGGTAAGAACTAATACTAAATCTTGAGGAATGTAAGCATATGTTACGTCTAAAATCCGTTCTTTGGGAGTTGTATGAAACTCATAATTCATTTCTTTCGATATCAAAACTTTATCGTTTACGCACTTAAATAAATCCTTTAAAATTTCGGGATTGTCTTTGTATAGAATGCTAGCTTTTATTCCTAAATAATTGATTACCCCTCCATTTGTTATTTCATCAGCAGAATCATTATAATCGATTAGAATTAGATCATTATTTACTTTCTGCCAAACATACGTAGGTAATGGAAGATGATTAAAGAGTGTTCTAAATTTCTTTTCAGATTTTTTTGATTCTTGCTCTGCTTGTTTCTGATAAGATATATCCATTATGAAGGCAGAAGCTCCAATAAAATTATCGTGTTGATCAATGATAGGGGTTGATCGGAGTTGAGTGTAGACATAATTACCATTTTTATGAATAAAATTAAATTCAATTTCAACATTTAATTGATCTTCTTCCTGCTTTTTGATATTATTCATAGCAATTTTCTTACTGTCATTATCCATAAAACGAAATATTGATGCTCCTATCATCTCTCTAATTTCATACCCCAGCATTTCTGCCATTTGAGGATTTACAAATGTAGTAATATACTCAGAATTGATAACCCAAACTCCTACCAGGGTATCTTCAATTAATAGCCGATATTTGTGCTCTGATTCTTTCAACTTTTGTTCTGCTATTTTTCGGCTAGTAATGTCTTTAAAAACCTCCACTATTCCAATAACTTCTCCCATCGAATTCCGAAAGGGCGTTGCCGTTATGATACATGTAACTTTTTTCCCATCCCGGCGATTTTTAACCACTTCAATTTCAAGGGCTTCTTCATCCCTCAAAATGCGGTTTAATGTGCAATCCGCTGTACGACATTTTGGGTGCGAAAATTGTTCATAACATTTATAACGTTTTAACTCGGTCTCACTCTCTCCGGTTAATTCAATGAAGGCCTTGTTCATCCGAAGAACATTAAAATTTTTATCTATAACTCGTATTCCACTTCCGGAAGCATTGAAAATTGTAGAAAGTTCTACTTCGCTGTGTCGAATTTTCTCTTCTGCCTTTTTTTTTTCGGTAATGTCAATCCAGATACTTAAATCTGCTGGTTCTCCTTTATATGAAATTGTTTTAGAATATTGATCGATCCATTTTACAATTCCTGATTTAGAAATAATTCTATATACATAATTATCAACAATATCATGATTTCCTAATTGTTTTTTTTTTGCTTGCTCTAGTGCAAATGATAAATCTTCAGGATGTATAATATCAGCAATATCGTTAATAGTCCAATTTTGCATCTCTTGAACAGAATATCCATTTATTTTTGATGCAGCTTCATTAATATACTTAATAAAGTTATTTTGAAGGATTCCTATACCTACAATTGGTTGTTGAGTGATAAGTCCGAGTTTTTCCTCAGATTCTTTCAATTGTAATTCTAATTTACTGCTTAATCCGTTAAGATGAGCGTTCATCCTTTTTCCCAATATTAGAAATAGATAATAACTAAACAAATTTTTACCAGTTTGTCATTAAGGGATATAAAAAAGCCTATATTTAAATTTATATTCAAATCTGTTACGCATTAATACGATTTATATGTACTAGACAAATTTGTATATAGTGTTATGCATCCTCAAGTGTAAAAACCTTTCCTTTTCAAGGTAAAATATTAACGCCTTAATATTAAAAAATTATAACATAAAATTAAACTGGATTAGAATTTTAAATTGTGGAATTAATTTTTAGAACCTACTTATATATAGGATTGGATCTATTTTGGTTTATGTTTAAATAATTATATCTTTTTATTTTTGCACACTTTTGACTATTCATTAAATTCTACATTTAATAAAATTAAATTTGATACCTCTAGACTCCCGAAAATGAGAACTAACTTTTAAAATCATAGTGAATACTGAATATCGCTAACTTAATTAATATTATCTACTAGTTACTGTTTCTACTGATTACAGATGCAAAAATTAAATTTACTTTTTCTTACAATGTTAGACCTTGAGCTAGAAAATTACTAAAAGAAGATTTTGTAACAAAATATAGAAAAAATAATAAAAAAAATTATTAATTACGAAGTATGCAAAACTAATAACAATTAATATTACTAAGGTGAAAAAAAAATACCACCACATTGCGATACATTAGATGGTCCAGTAGTGTTAGCTGCAAAAAAAGCGTTAGAAACACATAATGTTAATTTAATTCTACCTTGGGTACATATAGAAGGAGAAAGAGAAGTTAAAGATGCATTTGAAAAAGCTATAAAAGTGTATAATGATGGGAATAAGGATGCAAAAAAACTCGCTGAATATTGGTTTTTTGAAACTGTTGTTCGAATTCATCGAGAAGGTGAAGGGGCGTCTTTTACTGGTTTAAAACCAGCAGGGTTAGATCCAGGACCGATAATCCCAAAAGTTGATAAATCAATTGAAGCTGAAGATATCTCAGAAGTAATTAAATATATTCAAGGTGTTGTCGCAGAAGAAATATCGGGGCATTTTAAACATGTAATGCACTCAAAAGATTATAATATTGATGATGTTCCTTCTGCTCGAAAGTATGTTAATGCTTATTTACATTTAACTCTATATTCTCATCACTTATATCATTTTATAAAGAATCCTGTTCTACACGAAAAAGATGACCATTAACTAAAATGATTTTTTTGTATGGATAAACGGAAAAATGATACTTGGGACAAAATTATTTGCAATAGGCATAATACCTAGACTTAAGATTAGGACGGCATCTGGAATCAAACCAGCAAGAATCAAACCATATATTCTCGTAAATTCAATATCTTCTGGTGTTGGGGTTAATGGCAACAGTATTCCTGGGATAAACAAATCGATTATGTACCACAGAATAGCAATCGCGCTTCCAATAACAAGGAGATTTGCTCGTTTGAGGCTGTCGTCTCTCCTTGTGTAGAGGTTACCAACCAAGAATAAGATGAGAGAAATAAGGATTATTATATTCGGAATAAACGGCTCCCGAAAATGAAAACTAACTGTTAAAATCATAGTGAATAGTGATTATTAACAAATTTATTAAGATTATCAAATTTAGAAAAAAAAGAATATCTAATATTTTATTCTAAGTAAAAGGGAAGTCAGACAACTATAACAAGACCACCCAAGATATGGCAAAGAATACCCCACCAAATATTATCTGTCCATTTAGCTAAGAGAGAAAGATATATACCAAAAAACACAGATCCAATAACTAAACTTAAAATACTGTGATTAGAAGACAATGATCCCGAAGCAAAGTGAAAAACAGCATACCAGAATGTGGAATAACCAATTCTTAAGAAATAGTTCTTTGGATATAATTCCATGTATACTCCCCGCCATACTATCTCCTCAAAAATTCCATTTCCAAAAGCAGTTATTATTAGACATATAGCAATAAACCAATTCACTTTGCTATATTCCCATCCCGATAGAGAACTTAAGATGAATGCTAATGCTGTTGGGAATATAATTGCAGGAACTATTTTCAGTTTCAACTTTCGAGGGGCACTCAATCTTTTAATCCTTTCAATTCCAATAAGTAATATAGGAAATAATAATCCGCATAGCATCCAATATGTGAATAACCCTAAATACCAGCCAATCTCACTGCCAAAGAGGAGACCGTATAATTGGTAAACAAGAAACATACCTACCCACATTATAGGAGGAACGACAATTCCAGCTATCAATTTGCTTCTTTGTTTTATTGGTTCGAAAGGGATTTGTTGGTTTATTTCTTCTTGTAATTCTACTACATTTGATTTATCCATTTTAATTCACAAGATTCCATAACTGGGCATCTTGATATAAATCCATGTTTACCACTAATCGAATAGAATTAATAATAGATTGTTGCCCAACCTTACAATCCTTACCTCTAAGAGGGTAAGAATTAATGAACAAATGATCGATTTATCAACTTAAAAGGATAAAAATTAAGATTGATGTCAGATAACCTAATCTGATTTTATTGGTGAAAATAATTTATTTTTATAAGCTTCAAACATCATAAAATTAGCTTCTTGATCTGAAATTTTCAATTCTTTCACAAGCACGGGAGTAATTTCTGCTGGATAAAATCCCTCAAATCTTGAAATGAAATCGTTTAAAATGGTTATAAAAGATTCAGGAGCATCATATTTATTTAATTGTTTCACATTGACAGTACTTTTTTTATTCAGATTCATATCAATTCCAATTTCAATTATTTCCTCAAAATCATCGAAAATTTGGGTTTCACCATCGAAATTTTTCAAATCATTAAAATGCATGACTTCATAATCCCTCAAAACTTTTTCACACCGTTGCTTTATTAAATCCCCTAGCGTGCTATAAGAAACTAACCCTAATCTAAGATATTCACCATCCAAAAGGGTTATTGTAAATTCATGATACTTGAGAATATTATCTCCACTTCCCTCCTGCACTCGTAGACCCATCTGTTTTGCCAATTCATTTTTAAAACTTCCCATAGCAGAGATAAATCCAGTGAATAAAGTTTCATCCAATCCCATACCGCCATGAATAGCAATTTTAGAAAGACACAAGCCTGAGTCATTATGTATTGCTAAGATTGTAAGAATGCTTGTAACATCTTGAAAATATTCCGATTCTAATACCTGCTCCTCAGTAAGTTTTCTCGGTCTTTTTATCTTTTCTATATTTGGCTTTCTCAGTATAAAAGCCACAGTTATAATCACTATTAATGCAATACTACTAATCACAATGATAGGAATTATGTCAGAGAAAGGGACATTCATACTTTTCATAGTTCTGATTTTAACAGAGAATGAATCCAAAGATCCCGATTCCCAATTTTGCTCTAGAGTCATTCCCATGACTCTTATATAGCGAGTTAAGGCAGGAATGGAGTAGTTATAGATCCCTTCTTTAGTCCATGTACCTAAATTGGAAAATCCTGTGTCTAATGGTTCTGAAATGATATCTTTTGAGTCTGAAAGAAACTGAATAATTATTCGGCTCTGATCGTAAACAGCAGGATCGAATTCTCCAGAAACTATCCATCCTGATACGTTACAGACCGCTTTTCCACTGTCGATGTATGATATATAGCTTCTGAGGTCAACGTCCTGACGGATATAATCATCTGTTCCGCTACTAATTGAACCTATAAAAGCACAAAAATTCCCACTTTGCGGAGAATGACCTGAATCATAAGGAACAGCAAATCCTACTTCCCAAGTTCCATTTTGACTATATGTAGCCCATCCACTGAAATTACCGTCTTCAAAACCAGGATTGACCAGTAGCTCTTGGCTCCAATCATTCCATAGATCGCTGTTTTCGCTTATTCCATTTTCTGATAAAGTTAAAACGGCTATCGTAACGATAAAAATGACAACAAAACCCATCCATGCCGCAAATCTTTGTTTTTTATTCCCTTTTTGTCTTTTAGAACTCACTTTTTTTACCCTTTTTTATTTACTTCGACTTATTTTCTTCTTATACAGAGGGGACAGTAGGTAAAATAAAAGGCAATTTTTCTAATACATAAATCTAATGAAATTTCCTATTTTTAAAATTAAGGCACTAATATTCACTCGCTAATTCCTCGAGAGTTCGAAGTAAATGTATTCGGTGAAAAATTTAAGATTTCATTTCCCAAACATCCAATATCTATTGTATTGCTTGAAACAGGTTTAACCTATTAATTTATTCCGCTTCCAATGCAACCAATGGTCTCCTAACAATTGGATGGTAACAGGTACGAGTTAAAAAAAAGAAAAAATTCAGACTAAATTTGTTTAGAAATCCTTCTAAGATTATTAACTACACTGAAGTCTGATCCAAATCTTCTAATGGTGCCAATTTGAAATACCCTATCACTCTTAATATATCTCCAATAAACATGAGAATTATAGTTATATCTAATATCGCACCGATTTTGCAGAATTTAGCTCCAACTCTAGCGTCTTCAGCAATTTCTTGTGGAAATAATGTTGCATTATTCGCAAAAAAGGATTCTAAACGACTCCATGCTTGAATTTGCAATATTGCAGCAAATAGCAAAATAATAATTCCAATAATTAAAATTGTCAAAGGAATTATCGATAGAATAAAGATACCAACGAAAAAAATTGTTATACCGAGACCAACAAGCCCAGCTGTAAAAAGTATCATTCCAATAATACCTAATATGAAAGAAATTATAACTTTGGAGCGAAAACTAAGTAGTTTTTTATTATTCAGCATAACTCCTGCAGATTTTATATCTCCCAACACTAAAATGAAAAGAATAAATATGACAAACCCTAATACTGCTTCTATGAATCCAGCAAAACTAAAAGCTCCACTAAATATTCCAGCTATAATACTTATAAGTGTAAGTATTGCAATCACTTTCATTCTACCCCCAAATTCCGAAAATTCCTTATTTACTTCAGATTTTGACATTCTTATTTTCTCAAAATGTTTAATTTTAGATATTTACATATTAGCAATACTATTAATAAACCTTTTGTAGATATTGTTTTTGGATGGTATCATCTTTACATAATTTTCAAAAGTATAAACTGGAACAATATTAACCGAGAAAAACAAAAAATTATTCCTTTTTTTTCTTTAATTTTACATAAAATTATTCATTCAATACAGCAGCTAATAACAGATATGTCTCGTTTGAATGATTGAGC
Source organism: Promethearchaeota archaeon (assembly GCA_048940805.1). Lineage (GTDB taxonomy): Archaea > Asgardarchaeota > Lokiarchaeia > Sigyniarchaeales > SOKP01 > Loki-b32. The sequence continues at coordinate 3,014 of JBHLOF010000053.1, read as the reverse complement.
AGTAAGTTTTATAGCTTCTGATATTGTTGGAAAAATGTGTATTGTACTAATTACATCATCGAGGGTCATATGATTCTTAATAATCATAACACCCTCATGAATTAAATCAGCAGCATTAACAAATAAAATGTGAATACCCAAAATTTCTTCTGTCTTTCTGTTGATAACGATTTTTAGTACACCTCTATCATCATTGAGGATTTTGGATTTAGCTACAAACCTAATTGGAATAGTGTTACATCTACAATCGTATCCCAGTTGATTTGCTTGAAGATCAGTTAAACCAATGCTTCCAACTTGGGGATTGGTAAAAATAGCGTGAGGAACTATTCGATAATCCATTTTAATCTGTTCATTTGATAAGGCATTATTAGCAGCAATCATTCCTTCTCTAGCCGCAACAGTTTCGAGCATTGGTTCACCGACTACATCTCCAGCAGCCCATACATTTTCTCCTGCATTCATAAATTCATCAACAATAATCTCTCCCTTTTTTCCTAGATTTATACCTACTTCTTCTAATCCTAAATTGTGAGTGTTAAGCTTTCTTCCTGCTGCAATTAAAATATGTTCTGCTTTAAATGACGACTCATCGTTATTTATAAGTAATTTTATTATTTTCTCATTACTATCATTTTCGATTTCAATTATTTTAGCATTTGTATAAATCTCGATTCCCTCCTCTCGAAGGTAGTCTTCTAAATATTTAGAGATTTCAGGTTCTTCATTTGGTACTATACGATCCAACATTTCAAAAAGATATACTTTTGTTCCATAATGAGAAAATAATTGAGCAAATTCAACTCCTAACGCACCACCACCAATAACAATCATTGACTCGGGTAGCTTTTTTAATTGAAGGGCTTCAATATTCGTGATATAATCGACTTGCTCAATACCTTTTATTGGAGGAATTAAAGATGAGGAGCCGGTCGCAATAATAAAATTCTTTGCTTGGAATACTGTTTGATTGTCTACTTGAATTGCTGAATTTGATATGAATTTAGCATTACCCTCAACAAGATCAACATTAAGTAATTTCTTTAGAACATCTTCATATTTGTCGAACTATAACTGTTTGATAAGATTATTTTTTCCCTTGATGACTTTTTGAAAATTAACAGAAATTGTTGATTTTATCCCTTCAAATCTTTGCTCTCTCGATTCGTAAATTAAATCTCCGATATTTAACAAGTATTTTGTGGGAACACACCCTACATTAACACATGTTCCACCTAAACCTATTGTGTCATTATTTACCATTAGAGTTTTAATTTTTAAATCATTAGCTTTCATTGCAGCAGCAAATCCAGCTGCTCCTCCACCAATAATAATTAAATCATATTTTTCCATATTGTTTCATCCTGTACATAAAAAAATTAATTATTCAATGTATTATTCTAAATAGATTTACAGTCAAAAAAATCTTTAATCTTACTATTATATTTACGGATATTATCCGCTACAATTATCCTTCTTATCAGTTGGTGGTATCTCTAACCATTCAATATTTTTTTGATCTTGGTCAATAGATATTTCACAACTTGGAACATAGTCTATATCTAATCTATTCTCGAAATTCCTCCGAGCTAGAATTAGAGCCTGTTCCATATTAATTGTCGTACCTTTTTGATCTGAATGTTGTTTCTCCCATGCTTTAAGACTATCATTTGAAATAAAAAATAATGTAGTAGAACATTGGGATCCTAGATATGCAATTAAATTTTTAGGTTGTTGGGACGCAATTTGCTCATCTTTAATTTCAATTTTAATTTCTTGTTTAGTTATGGGATCTTTTGACAAAATCATGGCATCTTGATTGTACGTGAAAGGAAGACCCAGTGCATCAATAACACAAGCAGCTTCAATTGGTTTGAGATGTCTTCCATCTCTTAAGATAACTTTATGATCATATCCAATTTTCGAGATACATGGAACTATTTTATCATCATTAGCTCTCTTTCTATGAATTACCCTTCTCTTCTCAAGTTTTACTATAATTTCTTCTAGATCCTTACGAGAAATATTTAAATCTCTACCAATTTCATTAAAAGTGTTAATAATATCGTACTTTGAATATTGTTCTACAATATAATTAAAAACCTTTTCCTGATTTGGAGTCATCCCAACTTGAGGAAATCCCCTTTTAACAAATTGTAAAATGAGTTTTTCTTCAAGTTGTTCGTTGTAATTTAATTTTAAAGCTCCTTTAGTTTCTTCAATACCCGGAAAATGATGACATTGCTTATATTCATTTAATAAATAAGTTAAAATCTTTCTTTCTTTCTTTGTTAATTTTGAGTCTATACTTCTCACTTTTTTACATCCTTTGTAATATTTAATTTAAAAATGTAATTTAAAAATTCGAGATCGCCATCCCGACTCAACCAATAACTAGCATTTGCTTATTGGCATCATTGATTTTTTTAGATTGATTTATTTTCCTTTTCTTGAATTTGTAATCAAGGAACGCTACCATATGCACAAAGTATTCAATTTCATCCATGAGGATTTTCTTTTCCAGTAATGATTTCTTTACAACTTTGACATTCAAGGTTCATAAGTCATTGATTCTCCTTTATTTCTACTGTATTTGAATGTCCACATAATGGGCATTTTACTATGCAATTATATATCATATTGATTAGTAAAAAAATTATTAATTGATTTATTTAATTCTTATGTAAAAATTCTTTAGTATATTAAAAAGGTAATGAGAAATAAACGCTTCTAGTACTTAACTAACTGTTTTCGATAATCTTTTTAATTTCCAAAGATTTTAAAATTCCAGTATATTTATGTTCTTCATCTACAATTATAGAAGGAACTACAGTTATATCATATTTCTTAATTTTTTCTTGAATTTCGATTTGTATTGGACTTTGTAAACTATATTCAACTATTTCATGTTCTTCAGATACGATATCCTTCAGTGTTTCAATTGCTTTCTTACATAACTCACATCCACCACTAAATATTTCAAATTTATGTCCCATTTGACATCACCTCAATAC
>JBHLOF010000160.1:0-6551 GCA_048940805.1 Promethearchaeota archaeon | reverse complement strand
AAGGGGGCAAAAGTTGAATATAGCGAGATAAACGATGAGGTAATTAATCATCAGACAGCGCTAACTGATCAGATTGAAAATCGTTTTCAAGAAAAGACTAATGAGGAATGGATCGAGGCTTTAGAACAAGCTGGTGTGCCCTGTGGACAGGTAAATTACAGTGCATATCTTTTCGATGATCCTCAGGCCAAGGCCTTGAATATGATTTGGGACCTTGAAAATAGCGAACTCGGTCCTTACAAAATGGTAGGTCACCCCATTAGGTTTTTAAAAATCCCAGTAAAACCCGGAAAGGGAGCCCCATCTTTAGGTGAGGACACTATTACCATTTTGAGACAGTTTGGGTACGATAAAAATGAGATCGAGAAGTTTAAAAAAAAAGGTGTTATCAAATAAGTGAATGGGAAATCTTTTCTTATCAGTAAATCCTACTATTGGGTCACTTCTAGATCTTTATTATCTTAGGTTTTATTTCATTTATGCTTCTTTATCTTAGGAAAAAGTTCATTCCTTTAATGAACTAAGGCAAAACTTTCAAATTTTCAGATTAAAAATGTATATATTAGTATTTATATAAATTTTTATTTGCTTTAATATCTTCATCAGAGATCCCATTATTAAATAACTCTTTCAATTGAAGCGCCTTTGCATTCTCTTCTTTATATCTGAATAGCCGTATACGTCCAAATTTTTTTTCCTGTACAAAGTCGAAATCCATAAGGATGTTGAGATGTTTAATTACATCGTTATAATTCATTCTGGTTTTATTAATAATGAGTGAGATTGTAAGTTCTTTATTCTGAGCTAGCTCCCTTAAAATCTTAAGTCGTGATTTGGATCCAAGTACTTCTTCGATTGAGATTTGATTAGTGAAATCCTTATTAATTTCATCATAAAGATCAGCTAATTCTTTATCTTTATTAGCTAATTCTTTATCATTATAAGTTTCATCGATATTATCTCGCGCTATATCTATACTTACAAGTTCTTCATCACCGAACATTACTCTAACATTTGCTTTTTTTTTTTCTTTTTGTATATCAGCATTCTTAACTTCTTCATTATTCAAAAAAACTCTCCCATCCTTTATAATCAAATTACTGATAAATTTATAGGAAATTGGAATATAACTGTGAAGAATACTTTTTATTCTCCGTAATTCTATTTCATTATATTGAGAGTCCAATAAAACAGTTTTAACCTCACCCTCCAAAGTTTTTGAATCCCTTAACTGAAGATCTAAATGGCTTTTAAATTCTTCTTCAAATATCTCTTCCTCGTCTTCGTCATAATCGTAGTCATCTAATGATTGAGACTCGATCTCTTCAATAATAGTAAAAAAGAGAAATATCTTCTCACTTCTCAATAATTCAATAATTAGTCTTTCTAGGAATTCTGAATTCAAGCATTTATAAAAATTGTTTTCCAAATAAAACTTTAGTACTTTCGTATCACTGTTTAATAAAAATTCAAGAATCTTTTCAGCAGCCTTGGAATCCCCTGCGCTTGCTAGTTCCTTTAATAATGGAACTGCAAGCTGTAATGGGAGTGTCTGATCATAGCCATTTTTAACCCAAGTAGTAAGTAAATTTGAGAGTCTATTAAAATCATCTATTGGATCCTCCATTTGTAAAATAGGATCTAAAGGTCCTTCCCAAGGGTGAACCTTATGTTCTTTATCCACAAATAATAATTGTTGCCTCCACCAAGAAAGTGGGTCTAATTTTAAACCGTTCACGATTACATTGAGTTCTGTGTGCTTTAATATTCTTAAACTAACTGTTATGTACTCATTTACCTTAAATATCTTGAATATTGGAGTTTCACCTCTTAAATAGGCCGCACAAGATCCACAGAAAACAAAGGGTGTTAAATCTATTGTTTTTACGTCATGCATTTCCCTCATAAGGCAATTATATAGGCAATTATTACTCAACCCGAATATATGACCAATGTATTTTAAAATTAATTTTGCTATCAGATCATAACTTTTAAGTAAAGAATATTCTCTGCATTTTTTTTCTGATACTAGTGCTACTCCAAAATGTTCAATCTTTTTAAGATCCTTGTTATACTTCTCATGGGGGCTATAAGTTGCAAAATAACTTCCATATGGTACTGTGAGTCTAAGATTAGCATTCACCAATCCTATTATGTTTCTTATTCCAATTTTTGTTTCGATTTGAGTTAATAAAGTGTATGCCTTAAAACTATTAGTTTGGGGGTCATACCATGATTCTAGTAGAGGAACATAATCATCTCTCACTTCTACTTTAATAGGAATCTTAAATTGTTGTAAAACTGGATTTATTTTATTTTTTAGTGTTGCTAACTCCCTTAGATAAAATCCATCTACGAACTGACCTTCTTTATGTTCTCTAACATATATCAAATAAACGGTTTTATACTCATTATTCTGGACTGTCATTGTGATCATTTGTATTGTTAATTCAATGAAAACTCAATGTTTGAGATTATTTGCTGTTGATTTTATGTATGACGTTTGTATTTAAGTTTTATCGAGATTTTAACAATTATAATTATGCATGTGAAAATAAAAGGCAGAGTAATGTATCCTGAGATCAAGGTAGTAAGAGACACTACTACACTTACCATATTTGAAGCACTACTATTTCTCACACCATCTCCTGCAACTACTATGTACCAATATTCCCCGTTTTTTAGTTTGCTGTCATGAAATATACTTGTTGTAGTACTGCTTATTGGGGCCATATTTTCTATAGATTGGATAGATTGATTAGCTTCATAAATGTAATATATTGTTGCACCATACACATCATCCCAATTTAAAGTTATGCTTCCATCGTGATCAGGATCGGGTGTAATGAATTCCAAGTGAGGGGCATCTAACGTCCAAGATAGAATTGATACAGTATTATCAATTTGATTTGAAGTGACAATATCATTCTTTCCATCATTATCAGCATCATTTATGAATACACCTGAGGGCTCAACACCTACGTCTTTAGTTATTTCTGAGTCCCAATCTCCCAATACATCGTTCCAACAAAGAACTGAAACTGAGTAATCCACCCTGTTTGCAGTTGTAATATCATTAAATCCATCATTATTCGCGTCTCCTACATGAACACTTCTAGGGCTTCTACCCACATCTTTCTTTATTTCTGAGTCCCAATCTCCAATATTGTCATTCCATAGAAAAATTGAAACTTGGTCATCATCTTCACAAGCTACAACTATATCATTGTATCCATCGTTATTCATATCATCACATATTACACTTTTAGGGTCTTTCCCAGCTAATAAGGTTTCATCTATATACCACGTTTTAGAAGTATCGTTCCAACTCAAAACTAAAACAGATGCATCATAATTAGCTACCATTATCTCATTTTGTAGATCATTGTCTGCATCGTTAATAGCAACAGAGTTTGGAAAGTTTCCTACTAACACATCAATTCGTGGATCCCAATCTTTCGATGTGTCATTCCATGTAAGTATTGAAATATCATCATCTTTAATGTTTGTAGTGACTATGTCATTAAAATCATCATCATTTATATCTCCTACACACACACTAATAGGGTAATCGCCCATTACTCTCGTTATTTTTGGATCCCAATCCTGAGCTGTGTTATTCCAGAGTAATATAGCCACTTCATCATAATTTAAGTTGGTTGCAATGATATCATTAAATCCATCATTATTTGCGTCTGCGATTACCGCATAAACCGGATGAGGACCAACATTTTTTTGAACTAAAGGATTCCAATCTTTAATGACATCATTCCATAGAAGAATTCCAACTTCCCAATCACTATAAAAATCAGCGGTTACTATGTCATTAAAACCATCATTATTCACATCACCTACAAAGACGCTATATGGATGTCCATCAACATCAAGCGTAATCTGTTCTCTCCAATCGCTTAATCGAACCGTATTTGCCCTAATTGAATAGTTGGAACTGAACGGAAATGAATGATATAGAACTGCTTTATAGATTAAGATATTTAGTAAACATCCGATAAGCATCATATATTTTAATTTTTTTTTCTGGATTTTCATGGTTATTATTATATTCTTGTAATATATAAATTCTTAATTTTTTTAAAAACAAGAAGCAAATTAATAAAAAAAAGTTATTTAAATAATTTACGTCTCATTAGAATCACTGAAATTATTCCAACTATTGCAAGTGTGATAATATAAAACCCAACTGGTGTTCCAATCGTCCCAATTTGAGGTTTAATCGTTATTTGAACTGTATCAGATAACCCATACTGATTCTGATCATCATAAAATTCAATAACATAATTCGAAATGCCAATATTTGAGGTATTAACGGGTACATTCAGGGAAGTATAATTACTCCATGGCACCCAATCAATCCATAAGGACCCATTTTGTAAAACTCTGTACTTTCCCCCTCCACAATCATCTGTTAATCTCCAACCAATAGAAATATCAGCGTTGATATTAGCAGTGACATTATTAGGATGGTTAGAAGTTGGAATTGAATTCTTGATTTTTTGTGCATAAAGCCCACCTCCAGATCGACTGTCATACCACACTATTACCGCTCCACCTTCATTATCACTGCAAATTTGAGGGGAATATTGATCACTACCATATATACAAATAGGGTAACCATAAAATCCATATTCTGTCCATTTTGTGATTCCTTCAGAATTTACTCTTTGCCCGTAAATGTCCTCACTTTCTAAGTCACTCCAAGTTATTATTGCACCACCCCCTCCATCTGAACAAATAACAGGTGAGAATTGCGTCCCAGTAGCTATACAAATAGCAGTACCATTATCTGTCCATTGTTTCATGCCATTTGAATCGATTCTTTGAGCATATATATCCTCATCGTACAATGGATCTCTAATCTCTCTCCAGGTGATAATTGCTCCACCTTGATCATCACTTATAATTTTAGGGCTACTTTTATCTCCCGATGAGATACAGACTTTAACTCCATCGGTTGTCCATTGGGGATCCCCTGTTTGGTTTAATCTCTGAGCATATACCTCATTTGAGGTCGAATCCCAAGTAATAAAAAGTCCCCCATTTAAATCGCTACATAATTGAGGTGTTTGCTCCATTTCAGTAGTTCCAGATATTAAGACTCCATTATTAGTCCATTGACCAATTCCCTCTGAGTTAATGTGTTGAGCGAAAATATCCAAATTTGAATTTCTTCTATCGGCCCAAACAATGAAAGCACCACCGTTTCCATCACTTAACAACTGAATATGTGCTTTATCACCCACTGCAGTACAAATTGCTTTTCCATTTAAATCCCACTGTATATGCCCAGTAGAATTGACGCGTTGAGCATAAATATGCGTATTCATGCCACCAGGTCGATCGTCCAGCCAAGCTATAATAGCTCCCCCAAAACCATCTTTACATATTTCAGCATCACGTTGAAAAGCAGAATCCGAGCATATAACTATCCCATCTTCAAGCCAAACAGAATCTCCGCTACTATTTACTTTTTGCATGTAGATATCAAAACTATTAGCAGGAGTTCTTTCGTCTTCCCAACATATAATTGATCCTAAATTGTCGTCGCTACATTGTTTCGGTCTTCTTTGAGTTCCTGATTCATCAGATAGAAAGATAGTTTTAACATGTTCGGTCATTCCATCCATCCGTTTTATATAGATATCTCCATCAGACCAAATGAAAAATTTGTCTTGGTTTTCATAACATAGCACACCGGGATATTCTCCACCCCCTGTCCATATTGGAAGCCCAGAATCTATCCATTTAAGATACCAAGATGATTTGAGGCGATCTTTATTAAATGAATCAGTAAAATGGCTTTCATTCCATGAATCCATTAAATAAAGGTTAAAGAGAAATCCGATAGACAATAGGAACAAAATGGAGAGATTAAAATATGATTTTTTAAATTTCATTATACTTCATTTTTGAATTTTTGTCGTAAATAAATTAAATTATATTTGGATTAGGTGATATTTAACTTTATTTCTCTGTTTTTTTGTTTTATTTTAACGTTGATATTTTACCATTGGATGCGAGTTGGCCATCGTATAAATATGTCAGGTAGAAAAATTACAAAAATAATATTTATTGCTATTATTGCCTGTAGTCCTCTTTTATTTGGTTCCTTGATTTTTGTGGACGAGTTTTCTCCCCTTTCTTTGGATGTGAAATGGTTTGTAAATCCACTCGAAATTGATGTAGATGACTTAAAACTGAAGAATGTAGTGTCCATAGAAATGATTGGATCTCCTAAAATGGGGCTGAATACATTAAAGGTAAGTTGGCCAGTGTGGTCAGATTGTAGCCCTCCTTATTTAGAAGTTATTCAGTATAACATATTTAGTAAAGAAATTACGATCTGGATATGGGGTAATAAATGGAATTTGTGCATTCAAGTGGTCGCATTTAACGATTATGTAATTGAATTATTTATTCCTTATTCTGGTTATTGGAAAATTTCATGCAATAATACCTCAATGAATATTACAATTTAACCTTCAATTTTCGGGAAGTTTAGACCGTAGAATAAATGTTAAATTGAGTTAACT
>JBHLOF010000159.1:0-6571 GCA_048940805.1 Promethearchaeota archaeon | reverse complement strand
TTTTTGATTTATTTGAATAACTCGCATAAATCTCTTTCTGTTTGATCATTTCTTGAATAACGAGCTTTACTTTCGTTCTATTGATTGCGCATTTTTCAGCGATATCCATTACTTCTAATTGCAGGAATTGTGTGCCAAAATTCAATAAACTCTTTTTGATAAGAATTTTTTCTTTCTCGCTTTTATTAAAGAGTACAATTAATAAGTAAATACTAAGAGATATGATTACAGCAATCGTCATCAGATGATAAAATCCGATAAATGATAATATAGATAATCCTCGTCGTCGTAAGATATTGATAAGATCAAATCCTATTAGAATAGAATTCATTACTCCAAAAATAGTAGCTTCTCTATACATTAAACGATATACGAGAACAACTGATACCCATAAAAATCCATATATGACTGTACTAAATATAGTTGATAGAAAGAATATATAATACGGCTCATCAGTGGGTTGAAAATCACCCCCTACCCAACTCTCTCTAAAAATTAGATTTGGGATAGAAAATAAACATATTAAGATATAAGTATATTTAATTAAATGAAACTTGATTCTATTTCCTCTTAGCGCCATGTTCTTAAAATTTGAATTATTTTATGTTACAAATCGGATATTAATATTTTAGAGTCTAAGATTATTATCTCAAATTTTATTTAGATTAATATGATATAAATTTTTAACCTTATATCTTATTTACATTCATGATTAAGCAAAACTTTTTTTCTAAAATAATAACTAATTTAATTTTTCAAAAATTCACTTCTATGAATTTCAAATTAATATAAATATAAGAATAAAATATGAGAAAATACTATTGGTGAAATTATGGGTAAATTAGCAAGAAAAGTAGCAATGATTGGTGCAGGTATGAGTAAGTTTGGTGCTCACTTTCCACATAAGAGAAACCCTGATTTATGGATAGATGCTTGGTTGGATGCTGTAAGCAGAGTTGATAACGGAATTGAACCAAAAGATGTTGATGCGTGTTATGTAGGAAATTATTCTTCGGATCTCTTTAATCATCAAGGACATTTGGGACCACAGATGGCAAATCTCGTAGGTTTGACTCCAAAACCAGCAGGTCGTTTTGAGGGAGCATGTGCAAGTAGTGGAATCGCATTACGTCAAGCAATTTTAGCAATAGCATCGGGAGTACATGATGTTATCGCTGTATCGGGGGTTGAATGTATGACAGAACTCCCAACAACTGGAGTTACTGATGTATTAGCAACAGCATCAGACAGTTTATTTGAATATCCTGCAGGTGCAACGTTTCCAGGATTATATGCAACTTTAGCATCAGCACATTTTAATAAATATGGCACAACCGTAGAAGATCTAATGAGAGTTGCGATAAAAAACCATGAAAATGGAAAAGAGAATCCTTATGCTCAAATGCAAAGGTCAATATCCGACTTAATGGCAAGTAGAATTGCCAAAATAGAACAATCAGGGGGAGACGTGCCAGATTGGAAAGATGAATTTGACTATCTTAAAAGTAGTTCAAATCCAATGATTGCCTATCCTTTAAGATTATTTGATTGTAGTTTAATTACAGATGGTGCTGCGTGTGTATTTTTAGCTGCTGAAGATGTCGTTAAAAATTATACAGATGATCCAATTTGGATTGCTGGTACTGGTCAAGGGAGCGCTGCACTAGCTTTACATGATCGAGAAGACCTAACTAGTTTTATTGCAACGAGAGAGGCAGCAAGACAAGCTTATGAAATGTCAGGATTTAAACCAAAAGATATTCAAGTAGCAGAAGTCCATGATTGTTTTACTATAGCAGAAATTGTTGCTTTGGAAGATTTAGGTTTTTATGAAAAAGGGAAAGCAGTTGAAGCGATTAGAAATGGAGAAACAGCCCGAAACGGATCGTTACCAATAAATACAAGTGGCGGATTGAAGAGTAAAGGGCATCCTGTAGGTGCTACTGGTGCTGCATTTTGTGTGGAAGCCTTCAAACAAATGAGAGGTATTGCTGAGAAAAATCGTCAAGTGAAATTTGATGTGGAACGTATGTTGACTCATAATTTAGGCGGATCAGGGGCAACATGTGTAGTGACAATATTTGAAAAATAGAGGTGAAAATAAATGACTGAAAGTGAAAGAGAATTTACCATAAAAAGTTATATTGATTATTTATCTGAGAAGAAATTAATGGGTTCGAAGTGTAAAGATTGTGGTACTTCTTATGTACCCGTCAGAAAACTATGTACTAAATGTAATAGTATAAATATGGAATGGGTTGAAATGTCCGGAAAAGGAAAGATTGCAGCATTCACAAGTATCACCGTAGGAACACCTTTTTTTGTTGAAAAAGGATACGATAGAACGAAACCATATTGCTTTTCTGTTATAAAATTAGACGAAGGTCCTATGATTAGCGGTCAATTAATCGGTGTTGATGAAAATAAACCTGATACCATCAATATTGGAATGCCAGTTAAAGCAACTTTTATAAAAACTGAAATTAGAGGAGAAACAAGAGTTGATTTAGGTTTCGAACCCATTTAACCATATTTTTTAATTTTTTTTAATTTAAGTTCGTATTCTTTTATATAGTTATCCCACGTAAATCAAAAATTCAAATTTTCAACCAATTTTTCCACTTTGACCACCATCAACGGGGAGGATAACGGATGTAATGAATTTCGCTTCATCTGATGCTAGAAAAAGTGCTGCATTGGCGATATCCCATGCACTTCCCATTCCCCCTTTAAGAGGTACCATACTATTCCTCATTTTTATTAGATCCTCTTTACTTATTCCTCTCGCTCTTGAAATTCCCTCTATCGCCATGGGGGTATTTATTAAGCCTGGCATTATAGCGTTGACTCGTATGCCATTCTTCGCATACTTCATGGCAAGTTGATGAGTTAAGGAATTAACTCCTGATTTTGAAATTTTGTAAGCTACATAACGAACAGCGGCAACAGCAGCAACAGAAGAAATATTTATAATTGATCCAACTTTTTGTTTCTCCATCACGGGTAAAACATACTTACATACATAAAACATTCCTTTAAGATTTACATTGAAAATCCTATCCCATGCCTCTTCACTTAAATCGACTAAATTCCTATCTCCTGCACCTATGCCAACATTATTAACAAGGATATCGATCTTTCCATAGACCTCAACACATTTATTTGCAATTTCTTTACATTCATCCTCTTTTGTTATATCCGCTTTAAAAACAAATGATTCTCCGCCTTCTTTATCAATTATAGATTTCGTTTCTTTAGCTCTTTCAGGATTCTTATCTACTAACATTACGTTTGCGCCATGACGAGCAAAGAGAACTGAAATAGCTCTTCCGTTTCCTATAGTATCTCCTGGTTGTTGACCTGCTCCCACAACTATAGCGATCTTATCATTCAATCTTTTATCCAATTTTAATACACCTTTTTCATATTAAGATAAGGTATAAGTATGATAAATAAATAAAAAAAAATTTTGTATTTCTTATTTCTTCTTTTTCTTGATTGAAATCATTAAACCGATGATGAAGATAGTAGAAATTCCTAGAACCAATGCAAGTTCATATCCTGGGATACCGGGTGGCACCACAGCCCCCGGTGATTCGACAGTTACAAGAACAGAATCCATAATTGAATTTCCATAGCTATCAGTGATAGTAATTATATACGTATAATTCCCCGCTGCTAGTCCATCTGGTATATTATAGGTAATCGCAGTACCACTTGTCCATGAAGTTGGTCCTGCTACAACTCCTGTCCCCTGAAGTTCAATAGAGTAGGTATCTGGATTTAAATCTGTTGCAGTCCATGAAATACTCTCACCAGTATAATCTGTTTCAAGAATTAAATCAGTTGGAGTAATTGTCAAAATTGGATCTGATGGTTCGACTAGAGTATATTCAGCAAGGGTTTGTCCACCATATCTAAATCTGTGGTAAGTAAGTACACTATTAGAATTATATGTAACATCTATATTAATTGCTACACTATTGTTCTCAAATCCCAGAGCGGGAATTGTTAGTGAATATCCATTAGATTGAGCTACAGCAGAAATGTTAGCATAAAGTCCCCCCTTAATACTCATTACTGTAAGATAATCTGACACAAATTCTGTCCAATTAATGTTTGTAGGAGCAAATGGAACACCCATTATGCCATAAGTGCTGAATGGAAGCGTTAAATTTAGTGTTTGTCGAAGGAAACTTGATGTATCATTCACAATATACCAGGTATCGTCCCAATATGTATTATATACCGGAAATGCAGGGATTTCATAACCTGCTGTTGCATTTATTGGGGTTGATGTGATGGTGCTATTATCAAGTGGAAAGAGTAACTGCCCGGTTTGTTCACTACCTATAGCATTAATAGTAAACGGCCAATATGATTGTGGGGGAGCTGCCCAACTCCAATCATTAAAGACTTTGGTTATATTGTATTCTACACCTAAAGGTACGAGATTACCTAGTGTTTCTTCTAAATTATCGGAAAAGTATGTACCCCAATTAGCTGCATATAGCTTAAGTTCCCATTGATATTTATCACCACTTTGTATGCCGACATAAGCTCCTTGTACTTTAGAAATTGGAATGAAAGGGATAAAGAGAAAGATTCCTAGGATTATTAAACTTATTTTTGCAGATTTTTTCAAATCTTATCAACTCATTATTTTATTTAGATAATTTATTGGATATTGAATATTATATTAATTCCCATTCTTTATAAATCTAGCAACGTATCCGAAGGAATTAACCAAAAAAGAAAAAAAGAATTAAATAATTAGAGTTTTTTTTTCCAATTTATAGTCACATAAATTGCGCCAAGAATAGTTATTAGGGAAATAAAGAGAACAAGACTCACATCGTATCCAGGGATTGGTGGTGTAGATGTGGTTATTCTATTCCCATAAATCCATGGAAAGTATGGAAGAGCGCTAAATCCTATTCTCTCAGCCATTAATTCTGTAAATTTCCATCCAATATTAATCCCAAATCCTTGTTGATATTGGGATAAATAGAGAAATGGGACATGATAGTTTTGTATGTCATTAGCTAGTTGATCAAAGAGAGGTTGTGGATCACTGGAAAAATAGATTTGAGTAAATAAATCATCGATAGTATCATTTGCCATAAACGCAAAGTTATAACCATAATATGGAATTAACCTGTTTTGAGAGGTGAAAAATGCATTCATTAGTGGCCAGGGATTGGTTGCACTATTTGGCCATAGGAATGGAAACATATCATACAAAATAATATTCCCTGTAGCTACTTGATTTTGCCAAATGTCTGGATCCGAATATCCAATAAATCCAAATCCAATGTCATTAAGCGCTGCTTCAATATAAATAGCTATTTCAGAGCCTGTGCTATACATCATATTATGAGTGTCGATAGGATCCGAGATCGCAACTGAACGCCATTCTACAGTAGTATTGCTTATACTTAATGATCTTTTTGTTGCCTCTGCTTTATAATAAGGATCACTGAGAAGTATCTCTCTTGCTCTCGTCACATTATAATAAGGTTCTGGTATATTTGGATTATAATATACACTTTCTAAACCTAGACAACTCTGTGTAAGATTCCCCCATCCCCCTTCAACTACATCGAAAAACGTTTCATAGTCGAAAGAATAAGAGAGTGCTCTTCTAACGGTTCGATTAATCCCAGCCGGTAGAGGAAGTCCGGTTTGAATTTGAAAAATCTGCTTTGGCGTAAGTCCATTTGCCCAAGCCATATCCCCCGTAAGGTTATAACATGGTTTATTTAATCCTTCCTCACATTTGAAAGTAATATCAACAATTCCTGGATCCAAATAAACAGGATTATACTCAAGTAAAGGATGATTGATTACCGCCTCATGGTCAGTAATAGGAATTTGAGCAAGATCAGCAATATAATCAATTTCACCAGTTAAAATTGCCACTGTTCGGGATTGAGGATCTGCATAATGACGAATATAAATATCTGTAATAGATAGTAAATTATCATTTTCTAGAGCAGTTTTATTCCAGTAATTATTGTTTTTTATTAAGTGACCCGTTGCAGTAATGGCCTCATCAATAAAATCGAACTTGTAGGGGCCTGTACCAATCATATGCCCTGGGAATATTGCGGGGTTGTCTTGTGGAAAACTTGGATTCTCCCCAACTCCATAGATTGGGGTATTTTCCCAGTTTTTGTACGACATCATTGAAATCATCACAAAAGTAGCTCCCTCAAAATAACCAGGTCCATTGTACCATGTATTAAATGTAATGTTCAATAAATATGGATTTACTACTTCAGTTTTGTTAATTATAGGGATGTCGAAACCTAATCCAAAATAATCATTTTTATACCAAGATAAGTTCCAATTTGGTGTAAAATCATTTTCCCATTGAGACGCGTCAAACCAAAATAAATCTCGATTTTGAGAGTCACCTGTACCAGTCAAATTCCCAGAAATTACAATGCTCCGATTAAGATTCCATTCAGCGACCGTTGCATTCCATTCCGACCCATCATGGAATTGAACTCCTTCTCTTAATGAAAATGCTATTGCTTTAACTCCTCCGGTGTGTCCACTTTCTGAA
>JBHLOF010000158.1:0-6589 GCA_048940805.1 Promethearchaeota archaeon | reverse complement strand
AAAAATATTTGAATCTATAATATGCTCCCTTTTATTGTAAGGATACTAATTATTGTTAGTTTTTTCATCTTTGGATTCAATATTACCTATATAATTAAATTCAAAATGAAAAATAAGAGTACAAATGATGAAATTAACAAAAAATTGAGAAATTCCAGAATAATGTCAAAAATCGGAGTTATGATAATGAATATTTTTATATTTATCTGTTTTTTCTATATTTTCTTCTATGAACAGGTCTTAAAAGTTATTCCTCGATTGAATATCGTACCTTTATCTGATATTTTGCAAATAATTGGTTTTTTGCTAATAATAGGAGGTAATATTACTCTCTTTTTAGCCTATCGCGAACTGGGTGAAAATTGGGCTTATCCTCTTGATGGAGGTACAATAAAAAGAAACCTAATAACCACTGGTATATATAGTCAAGTCCGGCACCCAATCTATCTTTCCTTTAATATATTTTCAATCGGATTTATATTACTCCTTCTCGATTGGATTCTACTGATACTATACATTATTGGTGCCATAGGATTATATTCTCAAGCTATAGACGAAGAAAGGATTTTATTGGATTATTTCGGGATAAATTACAAAAATTATATGGAAAAAACTGGGAGATTTTTCGTTAAAGTTAAAAAAGAATAACCTAAAAGAAAGGTTTATATCTAGTAGGTTCTTAAAGAAGTTAATATGCAATCAGAAGATCCGAAGAAGAAAGATTTATTTCTATTAATGTTAATCCTTATCTCAACTCATTTTATATCAGTAGTATTTATTCAATTCTTCTCAAATAACGAAACAAGTGAACTAAATACCTATGAGCATTCTGTACCTCTAACTTCATCTTTAAATTCGGAATTGGAGATGATCTGGAATTACACCTATGGGGAATACAAGGATGAGACCATAAAATCTCTCATTAGGCTCCCAAATGGAAACTATGTTATCTCTGGTTACCTGAATGTTTCAGATAATTTTGACATTATGGTTAGGTGTTTCTTATCAAACGGAACATCGTTATGGAACAAAACCTTTGGATATGAAGAGGATGATTATGGTTTTCAAGTTATCCCTTGTATCTCGAGTGGTATTGCAGTTGTGGGGCGAATAACAAACACAACCGCTTTATTCGATAATAATGATGCCATCCTCATTCGGATTGCTGCGAATGGAACTCATTTATGGAATGAAACGTATTCTGGTCCTGAACAAACACCTACTTCTATTAAAGATGATAGAGTCTATTCAGTCGTAGAATGTACGAATGGAGATTTTGTTCTGGCTGGAGTAACTACTATTACGAATGAGGGATCTAATGTATGGATGTTTCGAGTGAATTCTACGGGGTATTTATTATGGAATAAAACATATCATAACTGGGACATTGATCGCTGTTTCGAACCACATTGTCTTGTGCAGAATAAGGATGGAGGATTTACGATTGCTGGATATACTTTCAATTCTACACAATCAAATGATGTATGGCTGATTCGTACTAATCCCGCTGGAAATGTTATTTGGAATCACACCTACGGAGCGATTGATGAATATCAACGGCCTAATGGTTTGGTGGAATGCGCTTCAGGGGGATTTGGGATTATTGCTGCGAATAAAACTTCTGGTGGACTTTATACAGATGCTTGGATAATCCGTACAAACGCCAGTGGTGAAGAAATTTGGAATCAAACTTACGGTGGGGAGGAATCAGACACAGCCTCACAAATAATGGAAATGTCTGATGGTGGTTTTACATTTGTAGGTGCAACTCATAGTTATGATATAGGTCAAGGAGATATTTGGTTTGTTCATACCTATGCAAATGGTTCGATTAAGTGGAATCACACGATAGCTACACCATACGGAGAAAATGGAGTTAGTTTTGTATATGAAGGTAATGGAACCTATACTATTGCGGGACATCATAATCCCGTTGGAATGCCAGGATCTGTTATGTGGTTATTAAAAGTAAGAATAAGTATAATTCCCCCTGGAAATGGATCTCCTGGGAATGGAGATGGAAGCTTTTTATGGTTGTTTATCATTATCATCCCTATAATAGCAGTAATAAGCGTACTTACCTTTTGGTTGGTAAAATCTAAAAGGAGTTCAGCAGTAAAAGAACCCTAATTATAAAAGTAAGTAAATAAAAACGATAAAAAAATTAAATATATGAATCATCTTTTATTTCGATTTGAAAGATTTTTGCGTCATTCCATAGTTCACAAGTCTTATAGAGCCCCCATAAGTTTGCACCATCCCATGTTAATCCCGTATTACCAGCCGCAACATCATAGACTTTCCCAACGACTACTCCTGCTTTTGTCCAAGCTATAAGCCTATTGCCTTGATTCGACCAGAAATGGGTACCATTCCAAGTGAAAGCTCCAATAAGATCAATTACCCCAATTGTAATATTTTGACGTATGGTACCATTTTTGTATAATTCATATAAAATCGTACCATCCATACTTGCAATGTAAAGATATGTACCATCAGTGGCTAAACCACTTCTACCTCCCTTTTCACTTTCGGGAATAATGAAGGAATCATTGATAACGACATCAGATCCATTGAATTTCATTTTGACAATTGTAAATTGGGATTGATCCTGAACCCAAAAAAATTCTCCATCATAACAAAGCCCTCTCGGTCCTAATACATCTGAAGCATTCACAGCATATTTAGTATAATTACCTAAATTAGGATCTATTTGAATTAGATTACCAGTCTCCATTTTCCAGACACAACCATTTGCAAAAGTAAGAGTCCAACCAAATCCTAATCCCGTTCCAATTCTCTTTAGCACTCTTCGAGTTTCATCCTCAGGAGGATATACATATGTATATTGATCTTCAAGATCTCCGGGAGTATAACCCAATTCTTGGTGTTTAAGATCTTCAAAATCTAATTCTGGAATTGTAACCGTTCCACTTCCAAAATCATTACTATTGTTCACTATAGATGCCGTTTCTACTAATTTCATAAATGCCGTATCATAGGTAAATCCATCAAACTTGTTGCCAATAATCGTTACATTTGATACTCCTCCAACATGGATGGCTATTGTATCTGTTGTATTATAATTATGAAAGTAATTCCCTTCAAGGGTTACATTTGTATCAAGTGCAATGTAGGGCACATGTCCTCCAGAAAAAATATTGTGTTGTATTAAGACATCATAATTATACTGTTCGCACGATATCTCATGATATCCATTTTGGTATAATAAATTATACTCAATCAATGGGTTCGAATGTTCCATATAAATTCCCTCTAAGTTAACCCACCGCACGATTGAATGACTTATGTTCACTTGAGAATAGAACTGGGCAATTCCCATTGTTGAATATTCCACAATAACATATTTGAATATCGAAGTATTGGTATCATATAATTCTATTCCTCCCCAGTCACCATTAATAGGGTGTTCTTCATCAACCGTAAACCATATCTGCTTTTCTGGTGTCCCTATCGCTAAAAGAGTTCCCCCATTAATATTAAAACCTACTGTACCTGGATTTTTATAATCCCGGTTTGCTTTACATAATATTTGAGTTCCTGGTAGTATTGTCAGTGTAATATTGACGGGTACAACAACACTTTCATTCACAAAAATAGTTCCAGACCATATCTCATCTTGCGTTAAGGTTCCCCCTTTAAATACAGGCTCTTGTGTATAATCCTTAGGAATAAGTAAAAAATATAATGTTACAGATGCCCCAATAACGACAACAAAAATAATAATTAAGGCAAGCAATTTTTTTTTATCAAACATCAAATTCCCTTAACCCTCTTGAATTAATTATCGAAAATTTGATTAGCATCAGTAGTTATTAATTATATTTAACTCTTAGCAATATTAGCTAATTCTAAAAATAAATGAATATTATACATTTATATTTTAGTTTATAAAACTAAATTTTTTAAGAATCTAACTCACCTTTCTTAATCTTATACTTCAAAAAGGAAAATTTTATATTTCTTTTTCAAGAATTTAGGTATTAACCTTTCTGGTGATTTTGATTGAGTGAAAAATCTACAAAAAAAGGCATCGCGTCTTCAAATATTTTAAATGGAGTAATTACTATAATTTTATCGTCGCTTATTTTCTTTTTTACTAGTGCTGCTCTAATATCTCTTATATACATTTTTACAGTTATAATATTATTATCTGGCACATCAAGAGTTTTCGTTTCAATCAATAATGATGATTTAAGTAATGCTGGTAAAGCCACTAAATTTATTTCAGGATTTTTACTAATTATCTTATCCTTTGTGGTTTTCATTATTACTCTTGGAGATCCAACTTTCTCAACTACTTTGTTAATATTCTTTCTAACTGTAGGCTTATTAATAATAGGTCTTGCAAGGGTAGGTACAGGAGCTGTAAATGAAACATTCATTAAGGCTTTTAGAATTTATCTCATAATTATTGGATTAATTACGATTATTCTTAACTTAATTGTCATTATTGCGGTAAATCTAGATGCTATAATCAAAATAGACCTCATTGCAACCTCTCTTCTTATAAACGGTTTTACACGATTCCTTTATGGCTTAATGGGACAAGAGAAATTTAGGAAATAAAAATTCCTTTTTTTTTATTATTATATCCTTCTTATCGAAAAATCTAAATGCACTTGGATTCTTAAGCAAAAACTATTCTTATCAAAAAGTGCAATACTTATTTAATCATTAATTTCAATATATTAAAATAAATTTAAGAGATGTTTTGGAAATGAATTATAAAAATTTCCAAATATTTTTAGAAACTCAAGGAGTTAAGATTAATACTATTAATACCTTTCTGGCAATCTTCAAAGACTATGAAATCTATTTATCAAAGAAAAACCTAACTATAAACTCAGTAAATCCCAGTGAACTCAGCGAGTATACCGAATATTTAATCTCAGAGGAAAGAGATATAATTCTTGATTTTTTAAGAGTAATCCTTCATTATGCGAACTTTTCTAAAAAGTACGAATTTATTACTGAAGCTATTGATATTTATGAATCTTATAATGCCATGGACACCTTGTTCAATAGAATAGCAGAGATTCATGGCAAAGATATTAGGAACGATATTTTTGCAGATTTAATAATTCCACCACTCGGGACTCATCCTGAAAAAAAACCTGATTTTACCAAAATAATTATGAAAAGGGTGGAAGATAAACTTGGAAAACAAAAGACAATAGAACTCCTTTCACCTTGCCTTCATGGACGTCCTCCAGATGATATTGAAGGAGATAAAAAACTTCTTGCTGAATTAGGTATTGACAGATTTCTACTAAAAAAACATCAAGATGTTGTTAAACGGCTTGAGCACCATAGAGATAATGGAACTCTAGAATTTGCTCAAAAAATCGATGATGATGTTATCAATTTCATAAAAGATAACCAAATGTATGGTTCCGGAGTAAGAAAAGGGCAAATTATCCATGTGAGTAAGCTTCCTTATCAAACCAAAAAATTCTTAACAATTAAAGATAAAAAGTTGAAAAAGTTCTATCTCTGTTATTGCCCTTGGGTTCGAGGTTCATTTAAAGATGGAACAGAAGAAGCTATTCCGGAGGATTTTTGCCAGTGCAGTGCTGGCTGGTATAAATTATATTGGGATCAGATTTTCGGAGAACCTGTTGATGTTCAACCCATAAGAACTGCACTCGGAGGAGACCTAGATTGTAGTTTTGCGATACACATTCCTGATAAATTTTTCAGCAAAATAACTTAATTTTTCTATCAAGTAAGTAAAATTACTTTTAATTTGTAATAGAAATGAATAAATACCCTATTAACTCGCTCTCATTAAAATAAAATTATAATTAAAAATGAGAAAGAGAACCGTATTTCTTTCCCTTATTATAACTAGTTTTTTCTTATTCGGACTGAATCCTCCCAATACTAGTGCTCATTCTGCTAGTAGTATGAATTTATCATATGACTTCAGTGCTCAAGAACTTACTGTAACTATAACCCACGGAGTTTCAACCCCAAGTACCCATTACATTGAAACTGTTACAATAAGAGTTAATGGAACAATAGATACACAAGAAGTTTATACGAGTCAACCCACCACTAGTACATTTATGTATCAGTATAATATTACAGCTGGTAATGGAGCAATTATTCAAGTTACATCGGTTTGTAATCTCGCAGGAATGTTAACTCGTGCTTTAACTGTGATCGATCCAAATGCAAAACCTGGTAGCTTTACCCTATCAACAGATGCAGGTGATCCTGATAATAACGGAATTTTCAATCTAATTTGGACTTCTTCACTCGCCGCAGATAATTATTCTGTATACAGCCACACAAGCTTAATTACTCAGATTAATTTAACTTTAAACCAGTTGTCTGACCAGGCTGGAGTCTCACCATTACTTGTACAAAATTTCTCTAACGGTACTTACTATTTTGTCGTGGAAGCACATAATGAAAATGGAGATCGTCTATCGAATGTAGAAAGTGTTTCTGTGTTAATTTTGCCCGGTAATGGAGGACTACAACCATCTATTCCAGGATATAATTTAATATGGATTCTGGGATTAAGCGCTTTAGCTATAGGAATCTTGTTCAAAAGAAT
>JBHLOF010000157.1:0-6617 GCA_048940805.1 Promethearchaeota archaeon | reverse complement strand
ATTTCATTAATTCCAAAATATACTAGAATTCTGAATTTAGATCGTGAAATAGAGAACTTGGTTATAAATTTATTAGAGTTGATTAAAGATTCTATGTATATTAACGGAAAGGACCCTAAAGGATTAGTTGCTGGAGCATTATATCTTGTATGCAATTTAAAAAAAATACAACTTACTCAACAACAAGTTTCCAAGGTGGTAGGTATAAATGAAGTTACAATTCGCTCAAGAAACAAAGAGCTCTTAAGAAATAAGAGTGTAATTAATCTAATGAATTCATTTGAAAGTAAAAATCTTATTGTAAGAGAAGACCAGAAAAAGGTAAAAATATAATGATTTATGAAAAAGAAGTAAACTTGTCCATCATTAGAAGCTCATGTGAAGATATCAAGATAAGTGTGAAGAGAAATATTCTTTAATTTAATTAAGGTTAAAAATCATGGATTTACTTTTATTATTTCCTCTTTTATTGCTCCCATGAAGTATTGATTGGCGGAAATAGATTGATTTAAATATTCTAAGCATTTTTTTATTTGCTTTTTTGCTTTCGACTGAAGATATTTTGGAATTAATAGTACCGACATGATTTCCTTTTAGTTGAAATTTAGGAAGAGTATTTACTCATTTAGTTCTAACTAATCTATCAATCCAACTGTCATAATATTCACCTGATAATCCAATATAGGGCGTTATATTTTTGAATCCTTCAGTTTGCAATTCTTCTTGGATTTTTTGGGATTCTAGAGGCGTATTTGTCCAGGTTTCGAAAGTAATCATATTAGGGAAATTACTAAAACTAAGGCAAGAAAAAACGTTCTTAGAATATTTCTGGTTAAGATATTGAATTGTAGCTCTAATATCAGTTCCTTCATTTAAGACTATACTAAACACCGTAATAAAACTAACGTACCATATTTTCCATTGGATTGTAAACGTAGCTAGATTATATTCAATCATTCGGTCAATTCTTTTTTTAACAGTTTTAGCAGAAAGTCCTAAGTCATCTGCAATATCTGTTATTGGTTTCCTTGCATCTCTATTAAGACTCCTTAATATTTTATAATCTATGTTGGTTAGATATTCTGTGGTTGCTTGGTAAGGCACATTTACAATTCCTACAACTGGTTTACTAATCTGAGCATTTTTGGATATATATGTGCTTAATTCTTGAAGTTCATTTATATTCCTTAAATAAGTAAAAACATAAAGAGATTTAGCTCCAGCAACCCCAATGAAAAAAATATTCTCATGTTGCCCTAGTTCTTTACTCACAACATCCATTGATTTTGCTCTCGAAGTACCAAAAATTATAACCCATATATAATTTAATGCTATTGGGCTTGGTCGGGCTATAAAAGCCTCAATAATTCCGTCTTCTATAAGATTGTTTATACGTTTATGTGTTGCACTCACAGACAAATCGGTCATTTCTGCTAATTCCCGATAAGTTAAACGGGAGTTTTCAACCAACTTTTTAAGAAGAAAGAAGTCTATTTCATCCATAATATGTACAATTAATTATTCAGGGTAAAAATGGTTTTTTATTTAAACTTATGATATCCCTTTTAGAAAGTTTTATATCAGCAAAATTTAGTGATTTAAAATAAATAAAAAAAATTTTTCTTTTAAATTTTATAAAATTTATTCTATTTTTTTTTATTTAAAAAGACAATAAGAAGATATAATACTAACCCAATTCCCGAACCAGCTAATGCAATAGCGCCTGAAAGAAATTCTGGACAGTATATTATATTAGTAGCAATCAATAGAGAAATTCTTTTTATTAGTCAATGTAAGGGACCATAGTGTGGAGAAACAATTAAGAGTTTTATGAAAAGTTAATATCACCTTAAATGTGATATTAAGATCCTCTGAGAAAATTTAAAAGAATTAGCTTAATTTGATTATAAAATGACAAGATTTTCCACCACTGGTAATAGACTCAAGCAATTCCACTTTTACTGACGAATCTATAAGTATATTAAACAAACTTTTCATCCACCCTAGAGAACAATTGCAATATGTTTTTAAAATTGGCTCTTCCGTTTCACTCACACCTATTGGACATAAACAGTGGTTAAATGTAGCATTTATATTATTATTTTTTTCTAATTTGAATTGTTCTGCTCCTGATGCATAATTAATGTTTTGAATTATCTCTTCAATCCCTTTAGACTTTTTTTTTACTTTTTCTGCGATTTTAACAAAAAAATTATTAAAACAGGCGTTTCCCAAAGATCTCATCACATTTTCTCTTTTTATATTATCTGGTACGGTTTGATCAAATTTGAGCATAACTTCTTTTGTACACTGAACCATTTTCTTATCATTTGAGATGTTTTGACAATTTTCACATTGATCTAAAACTTTTTTTTTAATTTCTATACCAAGTTGTTTATCTACTACTCTTCCAAAACCTTCTATCCAACTTTTATATTTATTTTCCATTTTTATTCCTCCTTTTTTTTATTGAATGTATTAAGACTATTATAACTGAGAACAAGATAAAATGCATACTAGACATCCATATCTCCTAAACAAGCTGTTTTTTATCAGATTAATTATTTGAGAATATTTTGCGGGATTTGAGACATAAATAAATTAAATATCGATTTAATTCATTGAAAAAATTTTAATCAATTCTTTTTTCAAATCATCTTCTTTTCGCTTCAAATCGAAATACACCTCTCTTATAGCAGTTATTTAATTATTAGTACGTTTCTCATAATCCTTTTTTATCTTCTCTTTGAAAAATTTCAATTCGTTATTTAACTCTGAGTCTTCTTTTACTTCAAAATTACTTAAAAATGATAAGATATGAATAATTCCGGAAATCTCTTTATCACATGTATGACCAAATCTAGGTGCTCTACATTCATGGCATACAGTTAATGCAAGATCTTGGAGATTTTGAACCGATAAGGCTTTATTTTTAAAGAACTTAGCTCCTGCTTGAGAAGAGCCACAAGGAGATGATCTTAATACTCTCACTTCTGCTACATTACCCTCAATATCAACATCAATTTGATATTTTGGTTTTCCGAAATAATTAGCAAATTCATCCACTTCGGGAATTCCGGTATTTGGTTCCAATGAACACATCGTTTGAGGGCTGATGACTTTTGGATTTATTTCTTTAGCTTGTTGATAAAG
The DNA here is from genome assembly GCA_048940805.1 of Promethearchaeota archaeon. GTDB lineage: Archaea > Asgardarchaeota > Lokiarchaeia > Sigyniarchaeales > SOKP01 > Loki-b32. The sequence goes on along the minus strand of JBHLOF010000157.1, from coordinate 3,464 downwards.
CCCTATACCTGGAGTGATTCCTAAAATCAAAGGTCTTTGAAGCTCTGCGATCTGTAGAATTAGATCTGGATGTCGGACATAAGATACATAAAGATCGCATTCTGGAATATTTAAATCAATTCCATCATCTAATATGACACTTGATGGAATATATGGAACTAAAATCCATTCTGTTTCAAAAACCTGTTTAAAGTTTTTATACGCTCTTTCTCCATATTTCCCATCTGAAATAAGGCCAATTCTAAATTTATTTACTGATTTCATCTTATCCCCTATTTTTCAATCCTTATTTTATTTTAGCAGAATAAAATGTTACAAATAAGATTTAAGATTAACTGCTTGCAAATAATTCATCGACTTTCATAGCAATTTCTTCAGCTATTATTTCCGCTAACTTCAGTCCACTTTTTCCCAGGTCTTCTTTAGATATAGGTATTAAATCGGGATATGCTTTAAAGAATTCATCAACTTTGATTGTCACTGCTACAGGCCCACTATACCTCTCAACTGCGATTTTTGAGCATTCTTCTTCACATCCTTCAATGGTGATAATGGGATGTTCTTTAGCAAAATTTCTCTCTTCTTGTCCACCATGCCGTTCTAAACCACCATTTGCAAATAACGGTTGACAGAGTATAATGGTGTTATCTGATCTTAATTTTTCAATTACGATCCTAGCTGCAGCACGACTAAGAGTTCCACCAATTAACTTCTCTCCACTACAAGCAATAATTCCCACTTTTTTTCTCATTTATTAATCCACCTCCTCTGAGTGCTCAACCAATTCGTCTGATGTTTTTGAAACTTTTTGCGCTAATTTTTGAGACAACATTTTGGTGTTTTCTCCTATAGGAATGATCGAAGATTCTGGTTTACACTCTCGATTTTCCTTAACAATATTGGTTGTCATGAATTGAGCATCTACTTCTCCCACCTGTTCTATTAAATTGTTGTAGGAGCATTTTACTGGACATCCATCGATGGTAATCACTTTATTCTCTTTTAATCGATCAATAACCTCTTTTTTCCCTTTGACTATTAAAGGTAAACATTCCAGTTCTGCTTCTCCCTTTGCTAATTCATTTACTACTATATAAGTTGCTTCTCTGCCTATACTTCCAAAAACTTTTCCAATTCCACTACAGGGAATAATATATACTTTTTTTTCAGACATTTTTTTCACTTTTTAATTTATCTAAATGTTCTTTTTCTTCAAATATTTTATTTTTCATATATTCAAAATATTCTGGACCATTCATTAAGAGTTCAAGATCATCTTCAAAATTATCCGGTTCAATTTCAACAAACCAACCTTTATTGTAAGGATCTTGATTCATATATTCGGGATATTGTTCTAAATCTTTATTTACGGCAATTATTTTTCCAGAACCAGGGGATATTAATTGTAGAACCGTTTTTGAAGACTCGAAGGAGCCAACATCATCAAACTGTTCAATATCCTTCCCTATATCTGGTAATTCAACAAATAAGACATCACTAACTGCGTTTTGAAGATAATCTGTTATACCTAACAGAGCTTTTTTCCCTAAAGGTTTTATCCAGCAATCATTTTCATTGAAGAAGTAGCCTTCTTTAGGTACAGAAAAATAGTATTTATCAACAGTAAGATCAAAGTAATCTTGTTCTTGAAAACTCCAGGTTTTTTTATCTTCCTTTTGTAAATTTTCTTCCATATCTTTGATAACTTCATCAGCAATTAATTCAAAGAGCTTAAGATTTTCATCATTTAAAATAAGACTTTTAGATGGCTTAATTTTATTTTTTTTTAACATATTAGGGATCATTATTTGCTTAAAAGGTTTTAATGTGCGTTGTTCAATTAGCTTAATGGCACACCGTGTCATACAACCATTAATTATAATGATCTTTGAATTTTGTAGGAATTCTTCATAATCTTTATCCCCTCTATTTAATAAAACGGGACAAATTAGATAAGATTTTGTTGTTTTTTCTAAAATTTTTAAAGCAACTTCCCTTGCAATAACTCCCAATGATTTATCTAATCCATTACAAGGAAGGATGCAAAATTTCTTATCACTCAAATTTTAATCCCCCCTTTGATTCAGATCTTATCTTTTTAATCATTTTCGTAATTTCTTGTTTATTTGGAAATGTTAAAGCATCGGGAGCACATGCATTAGCACATGCTCTGCAAAAAACAACAGAATTATATTTGCTTTTCACTACTAATTTTATATTCTCATCATTGGTTCTTTCATAAACTTGATGAGGACAAAATTTTTCACATTCCATGCAGAAATTGCATTTTTCATAATCAATAGTAGGCCACCATGGGATTTTAGTTCGGAGAACTCCCATAAAAGTTGCATTTTCTGCATCATAATTCTCACTCATCATTATTTCCCTCCTGTTCTAATTCTTCTAAAGTCTTTTCGACTAAATCAACTGCTTTATCAGTGATCATCTCCCGAATATCTATTGGGATAAGATCCTTTTTTGCATCAAGCCCTAATTTTTTAAAGGCGTCCCGAAACATTTTGTATTGCATGTTAGGGGAGCACCCACCAACTATATATTTCCGTCCAGGACGTAAATAATCCTCAAGAAATCGGTCACCATCTTCTTCACATAACTGAGGGTGTATAAATCCATATTCAACGGATAACTCTACTCTTACTCTATTAATAAAATCCCATAACTCCATTTTTGCAAATCCAGGACATTTTCCTGTACAAACACACATAATAAATCCGATTTTTTTTTCCACTTCAGTCAAGGAAACATCTCATAATTTAATTGTTCATATAGTTTATTCAAAATGTAATCACTAACTTTTTTAATATCCTCTTTTGTAATTTCGCTTAACTTAGGCACATTTTCAAAATGCTTCAGGTCATTTAAATTTAAATGGTGTTTAGGAATAATGTCTTGGACTGAAATAATTAAATCTGGAACGATTCCTAAGTAGCTGTAAATTTCACTCGCACAAGCAGTTCTACATCCATTGATTATAATGATATTTAAGTGTTTTAAATGATTTTTTATGATTTCAACCATGCTTTCCTTTTTCAGTATTACATTTTTTAGAAAAATAGTCATACAATTTAAGGAACTTATTGTTGAAATAGTACTTTTTTCTTCTAAGTGTATTGCCACTTGACGTGCGAGTTCACCGTGATATTCTGCTCCGGAGCAAGGAATTAAAACTATATCTTCAATTTTATCTTTTATTAAACTCATATCATGCCTCTTTCCATTAAAATTTCAGATAATTTTCTTTTTAAAGCAAAAGAACTGGTGACGACATCTCTTTTATTAATAACCACACAATTTCCATGTAAATTCAAATTGCGGGCTTCGTCAGAGTCAAGATTCTTCGTCTCAAATTTGACATACTTGTTATATTTCATTAACACCTGAAATATTCGATTCATAAAACTTTCCCATTGACAAGCACAAACATTCAAAGGGACATAAATATC
>JBHLOF010000052.1:19003-29127 GCA_048940805.1 Promethearchaeota archaeon | reverse complement strand
TTTTCACACTCGATTAAAACATCCTTTATTCCAGCTAAATCCGAACAATTTATAGAAATAGTCGGAGAGCCACCTAATTCGACAACTTGAGGGCTTTCAGTTAAGCCTGAATAAGCGGGAAGAATTGTATCTTGGACTAAAATGGAATCACTAATTGATGCTACATTTGTGTTGTTATCTTCAGCCCAAATTGTGTAAGATAAATTTCCAGTAGTATGTGGAGTCCATAAATCGTATTGCCATAAGTTACCAATTATATTTAGCATTGTGTGATTTCTAATTACACTGTCAAAATCCTGATATTCAATATCAACTTGGATTATTTGAGATAAATCTGTAGAATTGATAGAGATTATTGTTGAATCTCCTAATTCCAGAGGGTCTTCACTTTCAAAAAGAGCTGAAAAAGAAGGGGGAGTTGTGTCTACAATATCAAAGATATCAGTAAAAGAAGCCCAATTATCCGCTGAATCATTCGCAAAAATTTTGAATAACACAGTTCCTGCCCAAGATCTCGTCCATGTAAAATTATATGTAGTTCCCACGGGTCCGTTCATGGTGTAGTTAACATTTTCTAATTCAATTAAGACTGATGAGACAAAGGTTTCATTATCATCTACATCAACAAATATTGTGATATCATCACCCAATTCAAGAATTTCTGGATTTTTAGTAAGATTTTCTATAACGGGTGCAGTTGTAGATGCCACATCAATTGTTCCGCTTGTCATATTCCAGTTATCTTCCATATCTTGCATATAAATCGTATAAGGATGAATTCCCACGGATATAGGTTTCCATTTCGTCCAACTCCAGGTGTTTCCTCCAATAAAGACCATTGTGTGATTTAGCGAGTCATAATCTAATAAAACTTGATTTATTCCCGAACCCGGTGAATCATATACCTTGATGGTAATTGTCTCATTTTGACCTAACTGCAATGGATCCGCACTTTCAATTAAATCTGAAAAAGTAGGAGCTGTAGTATCTATTACTTCAATTGTACCAATAGTATAATTCCTATTATTATAATTATCCTCCATCCAGATTGTATAAGTATAATTATCAACACTGCTAGGCGTCCAGGAGTCATATTGCCATGTATCTCCACCAATATTGGCCATAGAATGATTATCTCCTTCAAATTCGATTTTAACTTGATTAATCCCTGAAGGATCACTAACATTGATAGTAATCACCTCTGTATCTCCTAATTCCAATGGATTCGAGCTTTCTATGAGATTAGAATATGTAGGAGGTATAAGATCAAAAGATACTTCTGTACCTAAAGTCAAATAAGATTGGGGATTATATTGGTTGTTGTATTCTGTAGCAATCCAGTCCGCGGAGTACGCAATATTAGCTATTCTAACTTCGTCTATTTTAACGCTTGGCCAATCACTAATAGTGCCGCTAGGATTACTTGCTAAAGTATTCATATAAAACGGCAAATCCATATCAAGACTTCCATAACCCGAAATATCCTCAGGAGATCCGGTCACCTCTGATCCATCAAGATATAATCGGAGATAATTACCATCTCTTACTAGTAAGATATAATGCCAGATTGCATCATCTACTGTAGATGAAGTATAAACATTGTATTTTGTAATGTCATCATCATCGATTTCACCTTTTACCTTATCATTTTCAAATGCGAGAAAATATCTTTTACCGCCACTACCATAAGCTCCTTTCCCAGCTATAGGTCCATTGTGGTCACCTAAGGGATAATTAAACCAGAGTGATAATGTAAAATCTTCAGAACCCATATTTAGGGAAGAATCAGTACCACAATTTAGGTAATTGTCATCGACATCATTGAATTCTATACTTCCATCTATCTGTCCAGTTTTTTGATCGCCAGAATCTAAGTAATAACATGTCCCATCATTATTATTCGAGGTACTATCTTTCATTTGAGGCGCGGCATCTGAAGGATTCTCGCTTAAATGCCATACTCCCTGAAATTTTGGATCCCAAACTTCTGAAGGTTTCTGACGAGAACTCATAGTAGAATTTCCATAATACATACGAATTATCGTATCTTCTGTTGCTGATAATCTTGGAATAGAAACCCAACTAATCAGTTGAGCATGGGTACCATTATAGGCTTGATCAAACAGTTCAATTTCATGATCTAACCAAGCACCATTAAACGCAAAGGCAATATCGTTTCCGCTTGATTGTTCGACATTATCGTGCAAATTTGTATCCAAAATTGAAATTAATGCAGGAAATTTAACTAGGTCACTTAATCCACTTACTATTGAATGATCTATAATAAGTTCTTTATAATATTTGAAAAATTGTTCATTTGGTGGAATACCTGTTACAGTAGATTCTTTTCCAACAGAATAAAAGGATTTTGGATCATATTGGTTATTATATTCAGTAATAATCCAGCCTGCAGAATAAGTAATATTTGATATGCGGACTTCATCAATATTTCCATTCCACTCTTGATCTATTGCTCCAGAAGCTTTTCCAATATTGAGAAATTGAGTACCTGTTTGTGAACTTCCACTATATGAATCCGAATTCCTCTCAATCCCATCCACATAAATTTTTAGTAAACTATTTGATGAATCTGCTACACCTGTTATATAATGCCAATCATTATCAGTTATTAGGCTAAGATTAGCCTTAACGTTCGCATTAGCATCAACATAAAAAGCTAAATCATTATCATTTAATTTACCTAGCCAAAAGTTTTGATTAGGTGGATTTGAAGCCCATTTATTTACAATAACTTCTGTGTCTAACGGAGTAAGAGTTGTTTTAACCCATGCTGAAATTGTCATATCAGTATCTAGGTCGAGACTATCATCGTCAGGTACATTGACACAAGCTTCATTTTCATCATTAAATATTAAGCTGCCATCGATTATTCCCGAAGTTTGGTTGCTTATATAAAGATTAACTGCAGTTCCATCATTATTATTTACTGTACTATCTTGAAATTGAGGTGATGGGTCAGTAGGATCTTCCTTCAAATGCCAAACTCCTTTATAATTACTGTTCCAGACATCTGTAGGATTTTCTTGAGATCCCATTGTCGAGTTGCCGTAATACATACGAATAACGGTATTTAAAGATGTGGAAAGGGTTGGAATACAAACCCAGGCAATTAATTGCGCATGAGTACCATTATAGGCTTGATTGAATAGTTCAATTTCGTAGTCTAACCAGGATACACCATCAGAAAATGCAATATCATCTCCATCTGGCTGTACATCATCATGTAAATCTTCATCATATCTAAAAATTAACATTGGAAAATTAAGAAGATCGCCTGAACCGTCAACTAATGTATGATCTATTATAAATTCTTTGTAATATGCGTAATAATGAGCATTAGGTGGATGACCTGAAACACTTTTGGTGTTTCCGATTGAATAGAACGATTTAGGGTCATTTTGGTTATTAAATTCTGTTTGAATCCAACCTGATGATTTTAATCCTTTTGATAATCGAATTTCATCAATTGCCCCATTAAATGTTCTACCACCTCCCATGAAATCACCAATATATAAGGATTGAGCTGAATCATCCATAGCTGATCCTTGAGGAGATGGTTCTGGTGTGAGGGTTTGTAAATTTCCATTTATATACATTGATGGGGTATTATCCTTCGAACTATCATCATAAGTTACAACTACCTGGTACCAGTTATTGAGACTCAATGAATCACCAGGAGTATACCATAATCCTCGTTGGGCATTAAAATCTCTATAAAAAAGTAAATGATGAACCACAGAATCCGCTTCTCCATCTACGCACATAACCCACCCATCATCACCCGCAGTTGCAGTTGATTTATCCAAAATACGACCATATTCAGCACCACCCCAACCTTCAGGAAAAATCCAAGCTGAAATTGTCGCTCCACCATTAAATAAATTATCTATACTTGTTCCTGAACCAACATTTATATTATCATCAGTTCCATCAAAATCAATTCCTCCGTTAATTTTACTGGCAGTTTGATCACCTGAAGTCATAGAGGCTTCGGCTGTGCCATTATTACCGTAATTTGTTGAATCTTTGATATCTCCTGAGTTTCCCGGTCCTGGATCTTCTTTTAAATGCCACACTCCCTTATAATTACTAGCCCAAACTCCGGTGCGATATTGTCGAGAATTCATGGTTGAATTCCCATAATACATGTAAATGATTGTGTCTGTTGAAGTACTAAGTGAAGGAATTCTCACCCAAGCCAGTAATTTGGCATGAGTTGAGTTATAATTTGGATTAAATTGTTCTATTTCGTGATCTAACCACGAACTATCGTTTGCAAATGCAATATCATTTCCACTTGATTGAGTATGTTCTTTTAAGTCTGAATCTATCAAGGAGATTAAAACAGGAAAATTTTGATGGCTCCCTGTTCCATAAACCATGTTATGATCGATGTTTATCGATTTATAATATTTAAAATAGTTTTTATTTGGAAGGCTACTTGAAGAGGATTGAACTAATGATTTTGGATTTTTTATTGAATTTTCATAACTAGATTCCTTAATAACATAAACTGAAAGGAAATTAATTGAAATAAGATTAAACATAAGGATAAAAAACGCTAAAAAAAAATACTTCTTCTGCTTACTAAATTTTTTTTCAATCGGCATTATACCACCTTTTGAATTGAACTTATTTTAGTTCAAATTAGTGAAGTATACCTCAAAGAATTGTTTAACAGATGTGTAAAATATACTCTTATCTTTAAAAATAGTGAGAAAACAATTATATAAATTTAATTAAATTATCCAGAAAAAAATTAGAAATAATATTGAAGTATATTCTAATCAATTTCTTGATTAGATAAACTCTTAAATAAGATAAATAATAGTTCTGTTAATCTTGTTAAATTTTGTACTTCTATGGATTTTTACAAAATTTTTTATCAGTTTATTTTGATATTTTTTACAAATTTGTTATAAAAAGAATCTTAATGTGTAAAAGATAATTTTTGTCAACAAGTGATTCTAAGTTACATAATTTTTCTAATGTAAATGTCAATGGAAAATGTTATTTCACCATTTTAGTATAATAAAAGATAAGATCTTTTATAAAGCAAAACATAAGAGTTATTTATGGTAAATGAAATTCCGATAAGTCCAGAGGAATTAGATTATTCACTGAGAGTCACCAAAATCTATGAAGATAGGACAAAAAATCCAAACTTAAGTCCGGGAATTCTCGTAGAGCAATGGGCAGAAAAGACACCTAACAGTTATGCTGTTCTGTTTGAAGATACTAAATGGACATGGGAAGATTTAAATCAAGCAAGTAATCTTGTCGCCAACTATTTTCTAAGTATAGGATATAAAACTGGAGAAACAATAGCATTAATGATGGATAACAGTCCTGAAATACTTTCATTTCCCATCGGCATTAACAAAATCCAAGGGATTGTGTCTTATATTAATATTAACCAAAGAATGGAAGCCTTAATTCATGGTTTTAGAATTAGTGAACCGAATTGGATAATTATTGACGGGAATAATTTACCATATTTGATGGATATTTTTGAGGAATTGAATTTTGAATCAAGAAACGTTTTAGTAGTTAATGAAAATACCGAGATTAGACACAATTTTTACGATTTAGATTGGGACTTCTATCACATACCAGTGGATAATCCTAGAACTACTTATAGATCATATTTGACTGATATTAGCTCTTATATTTTCACTTCCGGAACAACAGGTCTCCCTAAACCAGCAACACAGAGCAATGTACGTTTACTTAATCCCTTTGGTAGTTTAACGTTAAAATTAAAACAAGATGATGTTGTTTATTGCCCTTTACCCTTATACCACTCGCATGCTTTAGTTAATGGATGGGGTTCATGTTTACAGACCGGTTGTACCTTCGCTTTTCGAAAAAAGTTTTCAGCATCCAATTTTTGGAAAGATATCAAAAAATTTGAAGCAACATGCTTCCTTTATATCGGAGAAATCCCTAGATACCTCCTTAATCGTCCAGAATCAGAATATATTGAAAATATTACCTTGAAAAAAATGTTAGGTTTAGGTCTTCGGAAAGATATTTGGGAAGAATTTAAATCAAGATTTATGATTGAAGAGATTCATGAATTCTATGGCGCAACGGATGGTGCAGGTGGACTTTATAATATAGAACAAAAACCAGGTATGCTAGGAAGAATCACCACTCCAGGGACACATGTTATTATAAAAGTTGTCCAAAATTCAGATGAACTTCTTAAAGATGATAATGGAAATTACATTAAATGTAAACCAGGAGAAACTGGAATGCTTCTAGTTGCGATAGCTGAAAATTCGCATTATTTAGGTTATAAAGATAAAAACCAAACTGAGAAAAGAATTGTCAGAAACGTATTAAAAGAAGGTGATTTGTTTTTGAACACGGGAGATTTAGTCAATTTTCATGAAGGAAATTGGGTTTCCTTTGCAGATAGGTCGGGAGATACTTTTAGATGGAAAGGTGAGAATGTATCAACATTAGAGGTTGAAAATATAATAAATATGTTTCCTGATATTGAAATGTGTAATGTTTTCGGAGTGGAAATACCAAAAAATGATGGTAAAGCTGGAATGGCAGCAATAAAATTGAAATCATCGACGGAATTTAATCCAAAGGAATTTTCCACTTTTATTGATAATAGATTGCCTAAATATTCAATTCCGATCTTTTTAAGAGTACAAGATGAACTTGATTTAACCGGAACACTCAAATTAAGGAAAATTAACCTTCGAAAACAAGGTTACAACATTAATATAATAAAAGATCCTATTTATGTATGGAATTCTTCTTTGCAATCCTATAAATTACTTAGTAATGATGATTTTTCAGCAATAATGGCAGGAAGAAAAGATTTTTGATTTAATTTGAGGATAATTGTAAATATATTAACCCTTTCAGTATAAATTGCTCATGTTAAAATTAATTTTAACTTGTTACAGTTTTCCTAAAAGAGATATTCCTCGTTAAAAGCATTTCTAATAGTTTTTCACATGATTTTATATTCTTCTGAATTGAAGGAGTTAATTGATCCTTAATTATTGGTTCTAATTGTTCCCAATTTTTAGGTGATTTATCGGGTTGTTTGTTTAAAACTCTAAATAAAGTTCTAAAACTTTGGATGTTCACTAATCTTCCAGTTGGGGCATCTTTCGCTAAGTCGGATGCATAAAATGCATAATAGGGGACTAATTCATCTGATTGAATAGGAATTCTTGCTAAAACTTGTTGTCTAGATAATCCGAAGTTAAACATCGGCGTATCCACTGGTCCTGGCATTATAGCATGAGCTGTAATATTTTTTTTATTCTCATAATTTTGCATTTCAGCTGCTAATCCTTGTGTGAAAAGATTGACACCTGCTTTTGTTGCACCGTAGATTATATTAGTTGGATAAGGTAATAAACCGCCTACACTACTGGTATTTATAATGACGCCTTCATTTTTCTCAATAAAATGGGGTAGAATGATATGCGAACAAAATATAACACCCTTTAGGTTTACATCTAAAAGGAGTTCCAATTGATGCACTTTTAATTTTTCAAATTCCTTAATTCTCGAAACTCCCGCATTATTGATCAATACATCAATTTTTCCCATTTTTGCTATAAGATTATCTATTGCTGTTTTTACTTCATTATAATCTGAAACATCTGCTTTTTCATAGAATGCACAATGACCTTTACTTTTAATATCCTCGACAACTTCTTTTAACTTTTCCTCACTACGGCTTAAAATTCCAACCTCCGAGCCAAGATCGGCGAAACCAATTGCAAGAGATTTACCAATTCCATACGAAGCTCCAGTAATAATAGTTTTTTTTCCCTTGAGTAAATTTTTATCCAGCATACTAGTATCTTAAATTTGAAGATTCAAAACGTTACCGTTTTTCGATAATATTTTATGCCTAATTAAAATGTAATAAAAAAAATTATAAAAAATTCAGATTATTTCAAATATTAAAAGGAATTACTAACTTTTCAAATTACATTATCTCTGAATAAATATGATACCAACCATTCCAGATAAGATCCCTGAGCTAATATTAGTAAACTTAGAAGAGGGTAATTATGATAAAATTATTTTATTTACTTTAGCGGTTTTTGGGTCTCACAAATTAAAAGAACTTGTTAACGATCCAAAAGAATCAATTGAAAATAGAATGGATAAAGCGTTATTTTTTCAATGGGCAGAACAATTAAAAGAAACGCAATTAATAGAAGAATATGAGTTAGATGAGGAAATATACTATCGAATTACTTCTAAAGGTAAGGAAGAATTACTAATCTATCTTGAAAATATAAATATTTTAGATAGAGTTGAAAATCTTTTAGGACCAATTGACAAAGAAAAAGAATTGTCTTCTAAATCTGTTTCTGGTTATATTCTATCGTATCAAGATTACATATTTGGGCTTTTGTCAATAATTTGGCGTTTAGATACAATTTTATTAACAAGTGAATTTGAGAAGATTGGACCGGATAAGAAAGTTTCATTAGGTAAGTGCTTAGAGCGAAACGCAGTGAAATTTGCTAATAATAAAGCCCTTCTGTATGAAGATCAAGAATATACGTATAAAGAACTAAATGAATGGATCAATCGTTATAGCAATTTTTTCCTCTCTCTTGGGGTGCAAAAAGGAGAAATAATTAACATTTTCTTAGAAAATAGACCAGAATTGATGTTTATAATGGCTGCGATGTCAAAAATAGGTACTATTGGTTCTTTAATAAATACTAGACAACGAGCCGCAACACTTCGGCATAGTTTGAAATTGAATAAAGTAAGAATCTATCTTATTGGGGAAGAACTTATAGATGCCTTTGAAGAAGTAAGGGGGGAGCTCGATTTGACTCAAGAAGATAAACTCTTTTTTATCCAAGATAAAGGAGAAATAGATATGCCAGAAGGATATATTGATTTTAAAGCTCAAACAATAAATCAAGATATATCAAATCCTCCAACCACAAAAGATATTTTAGGAAAGGAGACTTATGTCTTTATTTTTACTTCAGGTACGACAGGACTTCCGAAAGCAGCTCATATCCGTAATGTTCATACCGTCGGCTCTATGTTAGGATGGGGAAAAATGGCTCTAAATATGCAACCAGATGATATTTATTACATTTCTCTCCCAATCTATCATAGTAATGCTTTGCATATTGGATGGGCTTCAGCTATAATTAATGGTTCTGCTGTTGCACTAGCACGTAGATTTAGTGTAACAAATTTTTGGAAAGATATACGAAAGTTCAAAGCCACATGTTTTAATTATATCGGTGAGATTTGTCGATACCTCTACAATCAGCCACCTAGTTCTAATGATCGAAAGCATACTGTCTATAAAATAGCAGGTAATGGGCTCAGACCAGAGATGTGGAAGGAATTTAAAGAGAGATTTGGAATAAGAGAAGTTTATGAGCATTATGGAATGACTGAAATGCAAGGAATGTTTTGCAATTATCTTAATAAAGATTGTACAATTGGTATTTGTTTTAGTCCTTATGTCTTGGTAAAATATGATATTGATAAGGATGAACCAATTCGAGGAGAAGATGGATTTCTTCAATTAGTTGATGAGGGGGAAGCAGGATTGTTTCTTATGAAAATTCGAGATCCTTATACATTTGCAGGATATACTAGCAAATCAGCAAGTAAACAAAAAATAATTGAAAATGCATTTGAAGAAGGTGATATGTGGTTGTATTCAGGTGATATGATTAGATCAATAGGATATAGCCATGCACAGTTCGTAGATCGTCTTGGTGACACATTCCGGTGGAAGGGAGAGAATGTATCCACCTCTGAGGTTGAAGATGTAATATCTTCTCTGGAAGAAATTGAACATTCATCAGTCTATGGTGTTTTGATTCCCAACACTGAAGGAAGAGCTGGAATGGCATCAATCATTTCTACAAAAAATCATAAAGAATTCAATTTTAATGAATTAATGAAAGTAGTTAATGAAAATTTACCAAAGTATGCAATACCGCTTTTTATACGATTTTTGCCAGAGTTATCTACAACTGATACCCACAAAATCCCAAAATCAGACATGAAAAAAGTTGGATTTAACATAGGGAAAACTGAAGACCCTATTTATGTACTTTTACCTG
>JBHLOF010000052.1:9558-18903 GCA_048940805.1 Promethearchaeota archaeon | reverse complement strand
TTATCTGAAGAAGAAATTGAAAGACATGCTAAAGCGTTAGCTAAAAAAGGATTAATTATGAATCAGCCAAGTAGTTCTGGTTTAATGATATATCGTTTAATGCCATTTGTCAATGTAGGAGTGTATGAATATACGTTTATGAAAAAGCTTGAATGGAATGATTGGGAAAAGGGATTAGCCCAATTATACAAAAAATTAAATGATGAATCTGCTGGAAGGATGCTAAGGAATTATGATGCAATTGTGAAAAATTTTTTACCAAATATGCGCCCTATTGATAGAACCGTACCTTATACTGAAAATCTTGAAACTGGAAAGGAAATTAACATTATTGTTGATGAAGAAATAGAAGTCCCAAAAGAAAAAATAATTTCTACCCAAAGAGTTGAAGAAATCATCCAAAAATTTGATGATATTGCTGTTGGACATTGCTATTGCCGCCATTTCCGAGATTTAATCGATGAGTCATGTAAACAAACTGATTTGAGAGAAAATTGTTTTACTTTTGGAAAATCTGCTCGTTATACAAGCGAGCAAGGCTTCGCTAGAATGATCTCCAAAGAAGAAGCTTTAGATATATTAAAAAAATCTGAAAAAGATGGACTAGTACATAAAGCTTATCATCCAAATATGGATTTCAAGCGAGAAGAAGATAGTATATGCAACTGTTGCTCGGATTGTTGTGGACAAGCAAGAGGTATAACATCTAATTTGTCAAATTTTATAGCTAAAGTAGATCAAGAACTCTGTACCGGATGTGGGATCTGTGTTGAGAAATGTTATTCAGGTGCTAAGGAATTAAATGATGAAGGAAAAGCTGAAACCTCAGAGGAACTTTGCATAGGTTGCGGAATATGTGCTGCTTTTTGTCCTGAAGAGGCTATCTCTTTAGTTGAAAGACAAAGGGTTGTACATATAGCTCCTCCACGTTCTGCCTATGAACGATAACTTTTTATTTTTTATTTTATCAATTTTTTTCATAAATATTTAAAATTTTTTTATTCAAATGGTCATAGATAAAGTAGATATAAACCTCATCTGCATAAATTTAGATTTCATAAACACTTGGGTGTATATTGATAAAAATATTAGTTTTTTAGTTGATCCAGGACCTACTGTATCTATAAATTTGTTAAAACAGTGCTTAGATCAATTAAAAATTAATAGTATTGATTACATTTTACTTACTCATCCTCACATAGACCATGCTGGGGGTGTAGGGAAATTGCTTAATTTTTTTCCTCATACTGAAATTATATGTCATCCAAAAGGTATTAAACATCTCATAAACCCTGAAAAACTCTGGGAAGCAAGTCTTAGAGTATTGGGTAAAGCAGCAGAATATTACGGAAATATTGAACCTGTTCCTGAGGATCGTATAAGCTATCAAGAAAATATAGAAAACGGGCAAATAAAAGTATTAGAAACGTTAGGACATTCTCCTCATCACCAATCTTATCTATTCAAAGACATCATATTTATTGGAGAAGCATGTGGTCATCATCTTCCCTCTGATGATGTTATTTTTATACGTCCCGCGACACCACCCATTTTTGAATATGATATTTATCTATCCTCAATTAAGAAACTAAAAAATTTGGAATTGATTAAGCACAAAATATGCTTCGCTCATTGGGGCATGAGAGAGAATGCTGCTATGATTATAGATATCGCTTTTAACCAAATTAATACTTGGATGGATGTGATTGAATCGTTTTATGATAAAAGAAATGAATCGAATTTTATGGAACTCGTTTATTTAGAATTATTGGAAAAAGACGAAATTTTTTCTAATCTAAAGCAGCTAGATCAAGAAATTCAAGCACGAGAACCTTTTTCCATGAGACAGAGTGTTGCGGGAATCCTTGGCTATATAGAAAAAAATAGGAAAAGAAAATAAGTTTAGATGGTTAGATTGTTTTTTTCTAAAATTAATAGTCATTGAAAAGAAAAAGTAAATATTAATTTAGATAGACTATCATATAGAATTATTCAAATATTTAAACAAGAAGATTGGAATCGATTGAAAATGGATTATAAAAATATTATTGTTGAAAAGAAAGAACATTTAACAATTGTTCGCATAAATAGACCAGAAGTAAGAAATGCTTTAAGCCCATATGTAAGCATCGAGTTAGAAGATGCGTTTAATGAATTTGAAAATGACCCCGAAGCGTGGATCGCAATTGTGACCGGAGTTGGTGATAAAGCCTTTTCAGCAGGATTTGACTTAAAGTGGGGTGCAACAGCTAGCCCTGAAGAACAGCGGGAGGCTTTTGGCAAACTTAAATATAAAGCGGTTAGTGGGGCTGTAACCCTAAATCCCAATATTACTAAACCTGTAATTGCCGCTGTAAATGGTTTCGCTATGGGTGGTGGATTTGAACTTGCTCTGGGTTGTGATTTAATAATTGCCGCCGAACATGCTGTTTTTTCCCTTCCAGAACCATTAGTGGGGCGCGTTCCTACTGAAGGAGGTGTTCATAGATTAGTAAGATATCTTCCATATCAGTTAGCAATGGAAATACTCTTTACCTACAAGCGTATATCTGCTCAAGAAGGATTAGAACTTGGTTTTGTGAATAAGGTGGTGCCATTAGACCAATTAATGGCTGAAGCTGAAAATATAGCATCTACCATTATGGAGGGCTCGCCATTAGCCATTCGCGCAATCAAGCAAATGGCAAATGATGGATTAGAAACGACGTTAAGGAAAGCACTTACCACTATATTTCCTCTCTATATCAAATTTATGCAATCTCAAGACTTCATTGAAGGTCCTAGAGCCTTTTCTGAAAAGAGAAAACCTAAATGGAAAGGAGTCTAAATTAGATCTAGATGAAATATAGGAATTGATATATTATGGATTATGAGCATATAATTGTAGAAAAAAAAGACCATATTACTATTATTACACTTAATCGACCAGAAGTATTGAACGCACTTCATCCTTATATACAAATAGAACTCGGTCATGCTTTAAACGAATTTGAAAGTGAACCTAATGCGTGGGTTGCCATTTTAACTGGAACGGGTGAGAAAGCTTTTTCTGCGGGAGCAGATTTAAAATGGGCAGCAACAACTAGTCCTGAAGAACAAAGAGAAGCGTATCAAAAAGTAAGAGATCAAAATGCCTCTGTTATAAGGAATTTTAGTATTACCAAACCTTTAATCGCTGCAATAAACGGCCTTGCTTATGGCGGAGGATTTGAACTTGCATTGAGTTGCGATCTAATGATAGCTGCCGAACATGCTACCTTTTGCCTACCTGAACCTGTCGTAGGGAGAATTCCCTCAGGAGGAGGAATTCATCGGCTAGTAAGATATCTCCCATATCATTTAGCAATGGATATTCTCCTTACTCGCAAGCGAATGACAGCTGAAGATGGCATAAAATTTGGATTTGTCAAAAAGGTAGTCCCATTCAAAAAATTGATGGACGAAGCGGTGGAAACCGCAAATATTATAATGGAAGGTTCACCTTTAGCAATCCGAACCATTAAACAAATGGCTGTTGATGGACTTCAAATGTCATTAAAAGATGCCCTCTTTGCACAATTTCCGCTTTTTACACAATTTCTCCGATCCCATGATTTCAGAGAAGGACCAAAAGCCTTTGCCGAAAAAAGAAAGCCAATATGGAAAGGAACTTAATTGTATTGATGTTTAACACCAAAAATAGGAAAGAAATAAAAAAAAAATAAACTATTTTTCATTTAACTTATTTTATTTCGATTTTTCTCTTCTCGGGAACTCTTGGTTCGACTTTTGGGATTGATACTTTCAATATTCCCTTATCAAGCGTGGCATCAATTTTATTCTCATCAATACTCTCAGGCAAAGTAAAACATCGGTAATAACTTGAAGAACGAAATTCTCTCCTGACCAATTCACCTTCCTTCTCCTCTTTCTTCTCTTCTCTTACTTCTCCTTTAATCTCTAAATTCCCATCTTGAATTGAGATTTCAATATCTCCCTTATTTAGTCCAGGTAACTCCGCATTAATATGAAAGAACCCGTCGCTTTCTGTAATGTTTGCTAAAGGAGTCCTAAAAATAGGTTCATCTTCTCTAAGTATCAAAGAAAATGGTCGCCGTCTCCTTACAAAGGGCCAATTCCAATCATCAAAAAAATTCCGTTGCATATCACCAAAAATTCGATCCATTTCTTGAAATAAAGAAAATGGACTCTCCCTTCTTACTGTAATCTCTCTTGATTTTTGATCTTCTTTTTTTACTTCATTGCTTTTATCTTTCTTTTTTACTTCAATTTTTTCTTTTTCAGACATTAAATCCACCTCTTATTTCAATTATTTTCAATTGAATATTTTATGTCAAATGTCAATTGACAATTGACAATACTTATTTACATAATATTTATTAGAATATTTAAATCTTTCGATATTTTAAAACCCTAAAAGGGGTGTATCCCCTTAGAAGTAGTCAATAATAAAGAGCAAATATAAAGATGCATATATCAGAAAAATAGCTTTTTTTGAACTGAAAAATTAGTATTAAAAATGGAATAATAATTCAGATATAACTATTTAAGACGACCATACATTTGTCTTACTGCAAGAAAAGAAATATTGATGATGAGAATGAAGTATCGGAAAATGGGAAATAAAATTGAATGGGAAGTTTCTGCTCTTGGTTTTGGAGCAATGAGGTTACCTACTTTAGAAGTAGAAGAAAATGGTGGGAAAAAAAACATTATTGACGAAAAACAATCGATTGATATGATCCGTTATGCTATAGACCATGGATGCAATTATGTGGACACAGCTTGGATGTATATGGATGGTAAGAGTGAGGAACTAGTCGGTAGGGCTTTAGAAGATGGATATCGTGAAAAAGTCCACCTTGTAACAAAATTGCCAATTGGTCAAGGATTTGTTCAGAAAGAAGAAGATTTTGACCGAATATTAAACACCCAACTCAAAAGATTGCAAACTAAATACCTTGATATATACCATTTACATGGATTAAGTAGGATGAGTTTTGAGAAAGCCAAAAAATTGAATATTATGGAAAAGTTGGAACAAGCTAAAGCTGACGGAAAGATAAAGCACATTGGATTTTCTTTCCACGATTCTTTTAATACATTTAAAAGAATAATAGATTCATTTGATTGGGATGCATGCCAAGTCCAATATAATTATATGGATGTAAATTTCCAGGCAGGTACTGAAGGAGTGAAATATGCAGCTAATAAAGGAATTGCAGTTATTGTTATGGAACCAATACGAGGAGGAAAACTTTATATTGATGAAAAGAATTTAAATGAGAATAGTCCAGAGATAAAGAGAATTTTGGATGAGTCAAAAGTGAAAAGAAGTTTACCTGAATGGGCTCTGCAGTTTGTGTGGAACCATAAAGAAGTTTCTGTAGTTCTATCTGGGATGAGTACAATGAATCAAGTAGTAGAGAATATTGAATCTGCGAAGAATTCTGGGATAAACGTCCTAACAAAAGAAGAATTACAAACTATTGAAGCCTTAAAAAAAGCATTTGCGAAAAAAATATTTGTGGTTCCTTGTACCACTTGTCGTTACTGCATGCCGTGTCCTGAAGGAGTAAACATTCCCGTTCTATTTAACATAGTTAATCAATTTAATCAGTATGGAGAAAATACTCGAGCGGGATTTGCTAGTTATTACAACTCTCTCCCTAAAAGTCCGGAAGAATTAGAAAAGAGTGGCAAGAAAGATATTGGATCTGCGAATTTATGTGTCGAATGTGGTGAATGTATGGAGAAATGTCCACAACAAATCGAGATACCAGACGAATTAAAGAAAGTTAGATCAATTTTCGAAGAAGGTAAAAAAATCTCTGATTTCTATTAATGGAATTAACCGTTATTATCTATTAAAATTTATATTTTTATTATTCGCGCAATGTACTAATATTACTGATTTAAAAAAGAAAGCAAAAGAATATTTATTACTATTTTTATTGAATCATTATGTAGAGATATAATTCATTTTGCAACAACAATATAATTTGACAAAGAATAGATCTACTCTCTCTGAGCTAAGAAAGTACACATTCCATCACGGGGGATTTCTTGAGTTTGAGTAACTTCGACATCATTCATTTTAAGTAAATCAAAAATTGTTTTCCAGGTTGTTAAGCATCCTCCCTTACAAGGTAATGATTTTAATTCATCTTCAGATAAGGTTTCTTTTAACTTGTTGTGAACTGTGCATGTGCCTTCTACAATTGAAAAGCTCAATTCTTTATTATAAGCAGTTTGGATTAAAACTACACTCATTAAGTGTATTGAAAGACAAGCAATTTCAATAAATCTTTGAGCCTCATGTGGAAATCTTATTTCTCCTGTTTTTTCAGCGGAGAGTTTGATCATATCATACATATGGTCGGTATATTCGGGTTTTATTCCTAATTCATAAGTTTTTTTCATTAAATTTCTTCCCCATTCTTCAAAAACAGAAGCATTTTTCGATTCAAGGTATTTTTCGGCAATTTTTTCTCCCCCAAATTCTTCTTCAATAATTTTGAAAAGTTCTTCGGGAACATTATAATCATATTTTGGTGTCATCATAGTTTCTTCAACCCCTTATATGTTGCATCTAATTTTTCAATTTGTTTTTGGTTCTCCATTGCAACTTCTAAAGATTCAAATGGATGTTTATATGGATTCTCTCCTTCTTTCAATTCCGGAAGTGTAAGTTCAATAGTGATTGCATCCTCAGGACAATTTTTAGTACATTCCATACAACCTGTGCATTTTGGAGCAGCAGATCCAGTTACTAAATAATTTTTAGGTTTTTCAGCATCAGGTTTCTTATACGGACCTGAAACATTAGGGTATGAGTGTACGTGAAAAACTCCTTGAGGGCATTTAATATAACATTTATAACCACAAATCATAGGTAATTGGCATTTTTCTCTATTTACTAATATTCTTATTACGGGTATATCCTTATTTTTTACTTGTATAGCCATATCATCACCTACCAATCATATCTTAAAACTGGGAAATCTCGTCTATTTTTTAGTTCGATTGCACCAAATTCGCAAACGCTTTCACATAAACCACATCCAAAACACATCTGAGAATCAATTTGTACCCTTTTTTGTCTTATATCTGCAGCTATAGCTCCAAATTGGCACCTCTGAACACATTTAAAACATCCGGTACATTTTTCCATGTTATGAATTGCTACTCTTTCACCTTTAATAAGCTGTTTTTCTCCATAACGTAATCTCATTTCGATTGATGCACAATCTGGTCGGGAACAATTACATAGACCACCAATATAAGGACCTCCATTTCTTTCTCCAAAATTCATCAGATTTTGAACCAATCCTTTCTTATTCCATTTAGTTACCCACTCTCGAGCTTCATCATGATCAACCCATTCTGCTCCTGCAACATATCGCGCAGGAGTTCTTTCCCATCTATACATCCCTATTCCGAGACCTAAACATGTCATTTTTGAGCGATCTCTTTCTACATATCCAAATTTAAATTTTCTACACTCACAATGAATAAAGCAGATTGGCGAACTAATATCTATTAAATCCAATGCGTCTTGAAGAGTAAGTGTTTGGGCACCCTGAACTTTAGTATGTAAACGATTTGCAGCTCGCATAAGATCAGGAAACCTATCATCCTTAAGATTATATGCATCTATTGCTTGAGCAACTAACGGACCAGCAGCAGCTTCAATAGCAGCGGTTCCTCCTTTTATACGAGTAGTATTTTTCTTCTCTTGTTCAACACGAGTTCGATGATACATAAAACGAGCATATCTCTTAGCGTCTTTGAACCACATTCGTCCAGTTTTCGTGTGTGTGAAACAAGTATCGCACATTTCTATTTTCCCCTTGTTTTTTTATAAATAGTTAATTTTTATTAGATCTTATTTAATTTTGATAAAATTTAATACTTTTGATTAAGTTTGATATTGAATTGTCTTAAAAGATATAGTCCTTAACTGCGCTAGCTGGATAATTAAAATTTTAAATATTTTGGGAGATAAATTCAGTTAAACAAAAAAAAATAATGGTGAAAAGAAAAAATGGGTTCAAAAGAATTTGAAACAATTCTGTACGAAAAAAATGAAGAAATTAAAGTTGGTTATATAACTTTAAACAGACCTGAAAAGCACAATGCGTTAAGCTATCAGCTACTTGATGACATAGAAGCCGTTTTTGATTATGTCGAGACAGATAGAAGTGTGAATGTTATTGTTTTGAAAGGTGCGGGTAAGAGCTTTTGCTCAGGATTTGATCTTAAGGGTTCTTATTATTTAACACCACCTGAGGGTGGTTGGAAATATAGGAATTCCTATGAAATATTAAGAAAAAAAATATATGCGAAATATACACAGATTTTTAATTTTCCTAAAGTAACCATCGCTCAGATTCATGGGAATTGTACTGATGCGGGATGTTATCTTCAACTTTGTTGTGATATTTCAGTTGCAGCTGATGATGCAATATTGGGACATCCTGCTCAATTGTGGGGTGGTTCACAGAGCTTACCACTATGGCAAATGTATTTGGGTGAAAAAAAGGCACGTTATCTTCTTATGAGTGGAAGAAGAATTTCGGGAAAGGAAGCAGCAGACATGGGGTTAGTGAGTATAAGTGTTCCCCGAGATAAACTTGATGAAGAAGTGACTAAATTAGCTGCTGAAATTGCTAAGGTTCCCGCCGATGGTGCCTTACATAATAAACTCGCTATGAATACCGCTCTCAAAATACGAGGTGCTGATGCTTTATTCGAATATTTCGGTCAGATGAATCGTTTTACTCGATTTATTCCAAGATGATTGATATATATAACCATCTTCAAATTACAATAATTTTTCTATCTAATTTTTATTTTAAAGATCTTTAATTCTAATAATATTCATTAAGAAGAGTAAGGTTATAGAAGAATGGATTATAAAGAAATAATTTATGATAGTTCAAACCAAATTGCCACTATTACTTTCAACAGACCTGACAAGCTCAATGCGATGACGGGTCGTATGATGGCTGAATTCTGGGATGCCATTAGTAGAGTAGAGGATGATCCAAATATAAGAGTTACCATATTAACTGGTGCGGGAAGGGCATTTTGTGCAGGTCAGGACTTATCTAGTGGTGGTGGTACTTTTGATGGTTTAGATAAGCCTAAAGAAGCTGCTAAACGAGTAGAAGAAGAAGGTAGTACAATAGAACGCTGCTTTTCATTGAAAAAACCTATAATTGTTGCTATAAATGGTCCTGTTGTTGGGGTTGGCATAACACTTATTTTACCATTTGATATTCGCATTGCTTCTGAAAGTGCACGAATTGGGATTGTATTTAATCGACGAGGAGTAATCCC
>JBHLOF010000052.1:0-9458 GCA_048940805.1 Promethearchaeota archaeon | reverse complement strand
AAATTAGAGAATGATTTTCCACAGAAAATCAAGTTAGCGCTATATATCACAGATCAGCCCCCTGCGGTTTTAATTACCATTGATAAAAATTTCTTTGAAATGCAGAAATTAGAGGATTTGCATGATATTAGTGAAATTGAACAAATCGAATGTGATAGCTATTTTGTAACTCCACAAGGTTATCTATATGGGGGTATCCCTGTTTTAATGAAAGGCATTGAAGAAGGTAAAGTTAAAATGAAAAATGAATCAATTTTTTTTAAGATTTTAAGTGGAATAATATCGTAAGGAGTGAGAGATCAAAATGGTAAAAGTTCAGAAAATGTCTGCTCTTGAAAGAGTTTTAACAGTATTAGAAGGAAAAATTCCAGATCGCGTTCCAAGTTTCATTTTGGGAGGGGATTATGAATTTGTTTATAACTTTATGAATTCTCCTTATAGACTAACGAAAGAGGAAATAAAACAATTAGAGGAAGATCAAGTTTCTTTTAATATCCCCTTTATTCATTCGATCTTAGCTAAATTCAATCCGCCAGATATCTTTCCTGGGGGACTTGATGCCAAGATTGATATGTGCTGGAGTATAGCGGGAGGGAGCTTGATAAATTTGGATTCTACTGATCAAATTTTAGCAGGCCATGGCGGGACTTTTGATGTGATAATCAAGGATAATGGAATTCCCCATACGTGGTTTACAGGACCCGGACTTCAAACTAAAGAACACATACAAGAATATTGGGAAAAAGAAAAGGAGTTAACACCTAACCCTACTGCATTTCGAAATTTATCTAAAATTAGAAAGACTATGTTGGATAAATACGATATTGTGGTTTCCCAAGGAATTACAGGTCCTTTCGAAAATTGTATATTTGGGATCGGTCATGCCAATTTTGTTAGGTTTGCAAGGAAAGATCCCAAATTTCTGCAAAATCATGTAGATTTTCAATGGGAAACATTTGAGGAGCCCTCATTGAAGTTATTGATGAGTCAAAAACCAGATGTTGTTATGTGTGGAGATGATTATGGGTATAATCGTGGTTTACAAATTCATGTTGATCAATGGCGAAAATATATTAAACCTAAGTTAGCAGAATATGTTAAATATGTGCATGATGGAGGAGCTAAGTTTGTTCTACATAGTTGTGGAAATTTAGGACAAATTTTTCGTGATTTTGTAGAAATAGGAATAGATGGAGTCGAATCCTTAAAACCAAAAAGTAATGATTTAAAGATGTATAGGGAAAAATATCCTGAAATTACTTTAATTGGCACTATTGACGACTCTGAAATGCTTATATTTGAATCTCCTGAATACATTCGAAGCTCTGTAAAAGAAGATATCAATACGCTTGGAAAAAAGGGGGGATTTATCCCTGGACCAACTAATTTCTTGTTGGATCAACCTGTTGAAAATATAGTATCTCTCTATAAAGCAATTCAAGACTTTGGAGCGATATATTAGTTTCTTTTTTTTTCAACTATAAAATGAAATATTTTAAAGATATCAAATAAACATAATAATATCTCTAATAACAATGAGAATGAGAAGATATGACTATTGAGACAAATATAACTAGGATGCTTGGGATTAAACACCCTATAATTGCTGCCCCAATGGGTCCATTTTATACAACTGAATTAACAATCGCGGTTTCAGAAGCAGGAGGACTAGGTGTCCTGAGTCACACAGGATTAATTAGTGAAATGCAGGCAAGAAGATTTCCCTTAGAAATAATGAAGGAAAATATGCTTAGTGTAGTTGAGCATACAGATAGACCATTTGGTTTCAATATCAGAACCTCTCGAACTGAACGACCAGAAGTCATTTGTAATGAGATTCCCAAATTTATCATGGATAATCCTAAAATAAAAGAACAGTGTGTGTATGTTGTAACCAGTGCGGGCACCTCAAGAATGCTCCCCGAAACTAAATCCTTTCAAAAATTGAAAGAAAGTGGTTCTAATATTAAACACTTTCATGTAGCTCCTGCATTATGGCTTGTAGATAAATGTGTTCAAACAGGAGTGGATGGCTTGGTTGTTACTGGAGGAGAAGGAGGAGGACATCAATCCTATGAGCAAGTTAGTACTTTAGTCTTAATGCAACAAGTTATACAAAAATATCCCGATTATCCTGTAGTAGGGTGTGGGGGATTCGCTTCTGGCCAAGGTTTAGCCGCTGCTTTAGCCATGGGAGCAGGAGCAGTTGTGATGGGTTCTCGATTCATCGCTACTGAAGAAAGCGAATTCCATGAAACATATAAAAATATTGTACCCACCGCTAAAGCTCAAGATACAATCTTAACAACAGGAGCATTAGGATTAATTAGATTATGGAAGAACGAATATTCACTGCATCATGGAGTTGTAGCAAATAAAGAAGAAAAAATGGCTCAAGAAGCTGCTATGACACCCAAAGCTGCACTTGATATAGGGATTAAATATGAGTTAGCTTATAAAGGCAATATCAACGATGGTGCTGTTCCTTTAGGCCAAAGCATTGGAATTATTAATAAAATAGAAAAGGTTCCAGAAATCATTAGCAAGGTAATGAACGATGCTGAGAACTATTTAAGGAGTGCTTATGATTATTTAAGATAAGAGTTCCTTTTTTATTCCGCCTAAATTTTTTTAATGTGGTTATTCAACTATAAATTATTCTTTAAAGTTAATAACTGAAGGATTCTTCAATAACTTTAAACTATATATTTTCAAAAAACAAAATATTTCTGAAGTATAAAAAAATCAATAATAAAATGGTAGATAAAATGGTAAGTCAAGAAGAAGATGATGGAGTAAAAATTGTAAGGACTACTTCTGCTTTTGACTGTGGAGGTCGGTGTCTCTTAAGGTTCCATGTGAAAGATGGAAAGGTGATTAGAGTTGAGGGTGATGACCATCCTGATCGTGACCAACAACTTCGAACGTGCCTTAGATGTAGATCAATAAGACAATATATCTATCACCCCGAGAGATTGAAATATCCATTAAAGAGAGCAGGTCCTAAAGGTTCGGGCAAATTTGAACGAATTTCTTGGGATGAGGCTTTGGATACAATAGCTGCGAAATTAAAAGAAACAATTGAAAAATATGGTAACCAAAGTATCCTTTTTATATCTGCTGGAGG
The DNA here is from genome assembly GCA_048940805.1 of Promethearchaeota archaeon. Taxonomy (GTDB): domain Archaea; phylum Asgardarchaeota; class Lokiarchaeia; order Sigyniarchaeales; family SOKP01; genus Loki-b32. Next base: position 6,331 of record JBHLOF010000052.1, on the reverse strand, counting down.
GTATTTTGGAGCATTACATACCGCAGGTGCAGCTTATGCTAGAGTACTTAACGCACTCGGAGGATTTTCATCATCATACGGTAATATTTCTTCCCAAGGGGCGATTTTTGGCACACAAGCATCCTATGGATTTGGGCAAATTTTCGTTGGTAACAGTCGGGAAGATTGGTTAAATTCCAAATTAATTATATGCTGGGGTTGGGATCCTGCACGACAGATCTCAGGGACAAATACTCTTTATTGGTTAATTAAAGCTAAAGAAAATGGTGCCAAGGTAATTGTTATTGATCCACGTTATTCAGATACTGCTTTGGTAGTAGCTGATCAATGGATTCCTATCATCCCACAAACCGATACTGCTATGATGGCAGCAATGGCTAACGTTATGATTAAAGAAAATTTACATGATCAAGCATTCCTCGACAAATACACTCATGGTTTTGACAAATACAAAGCATATGTTATGGGTGAAGAAGATGGAATTGAAAAAACACCAGAATGGGCTGAGAAGATATGCGGGGTTCCAGCAAAAACCATTATAAATTTAGCTCGTGAATATGCGACTACTAAACCCGCAGCCTTAGAAGATTGCCAAGGTCCAGCTCGTTCAGCTATGGGTGGACAATACACTCGAGGAGCTATAACACTTACAGCCATGACTGGAAATATTGGAAAGCCTGGTGGAAGTGCTTGTGGTGGACTTCATGGAATTCCCTATGGGCATATGTTCAGAGGTATAATGATTCCTCCTGGTGTTAATAAAGCATGGCCAAAAGGACCATCATTAAGGGGAAATATAAATCCCAGAGATCGTTTGGATACTAAAGTACATGTAAATAAAATCTTTGATGCAATTCTTAACGGGAAAGCTGGTGGATTCCCTATGGATGTTAAATTTGCATGGTTTTGCACATGTGATTTCTTGAATCAGACGGGTAATGCAAATAAATCAGCAAAAGCCATGAGCCGAGAGGATCTGTTTACAGTTGTCCCAGAATTATGGTTAACACCTACTGCTCAATATGCGGATATTGTTCTCCCCGTGACTGCTTTTTCAGCTAGAAGTGATCTTACACGACCTTGGCCTTCAGGTCCTTACTATGGTCATATGAATAAAGCAATTGAGCCACTAGGCGAATGCAAGGATGATATAGAGATAGCAGAATTATTAGCAGAAAAACTTGGTATTAAGAATTTTAAACGAGAGGAGGTTCTGGCCCAATGGATGGCGAATCCGCAACTTGGCGCCGCAAAACCACTTATAGATAAGTATGATGATATTAATGATAAATGGTTACGGGTACTCTCTTTAATGGCACAAGATGTGCGAACATATGTTAAAGACTATGATAAATATAAAAGAGAAGGAATCCATCGAATTGAACTGAAAGAGCCGTATATTGCTTTCAAAAAGAATATTGATGATTTTGAAAATAATCCATTCCCAACGCCTTCAGGAAAGATAGAAATCTATTCTGATCAAATCGCAAGCTGGAACCGCCCCTTATGTCCACCAATTGCAAAATATGTACCTACATGGGAGAATCGTGATGATCCTCTAGCAGAAAAATATCCTCTTCAATTGATCTCGCCTCATCCAAGACAAAGAGTGCATTCTGAACTATATAAAATTGAGTGGCTTATGGAAGCAATACCTCATCGTATGTGGATAAATCCTGTCGATGCCGAACCAAGAGGAGTTAGAAACGGAGATATGTGCTTAGTTTTTAATGATAGAGGGACTGTAGCAATTGAAGCTTTTGTCACAAAAAGAATTATTCCCGGTGTTATATGTATTTACGAAGGGGCATGGTATAATCCCGATGAGAATGGAATTGATAGAGGAGCATGTGCTAATACTCTTACTAAGGATGAGATGGGTGAAGGAGGTGCTGCTGCTTTGAAGACATGTCTAGTCCAAGTAAAACTAGAGAAAGGAGGTACCTAATCATGCAAGTAGGATTTTATTTTGACCAAACAAGATGCGCAGGATGCAACGCTTGTAGAATAGCATGTAAAGATTGGCATGATCAACCTTCAGGACCCGCATCATGGATGAGGATCAGTTATCTTGAAGAAGGCCCATTTCCAAATGTATTTGCATGTTATCTTATCTCGAATTGTTATCATTGTGAAGACCCTGTGTGTTCATATATTTGCCCAAATGAAGCAATAACTAAAAGAGAGAAAGATGGGATAGTTGTAGTTGATACAGATAAATGTCGCGAAGAAGTTCCATGTGGAATAATTTCAAAAGAAAAAATGGGTGCTGGGTTTACTTATGGTGAATCACAAGCACCTTGTCAAACAGCATGTCCTGTTCATCTTCATATCCCCGCTTATAACGCCTTGATTGCTAAGGGAAAGTTTAAGGAGGCTTTGGATTTAATAAGAAGAAGGATGCCTTTACCTTCGGTCTGTGGCCGGGTGTGCCTTCATCCTTGTGAAGACGTATGTAGTAGAAAAGATGTGGATCAAGCGATTGCTATTGAAGCATTAAAGGGATTTGTTGCAGATAAAGCATCTGGAGAATCGCCAAAACGCTTAGAAAAAACACAATCAGAAAAAGTTGCAATAATTGGGTCTGGTCCAGCAGGCTTATCAGCTGCTTATGACCTAATTAGATTAGGTTATGGAGTCACAATATTTGAGGCATTATCTAATGCGGGGGGAATGTTATCTGTAGGAATACCAGATTACAGGTTACCACGAGAAATTCTCAATAGAGATATTGATTACATTAAAGCTCTAGGTGTCGAAATCAAAACAAATTCTCCCATTGATATAAATCAAGGTATTAATGACCTTTTAAAACAGGGATATGGTGCTGTACTAGTCGCTATTGGAGCGCACAAAGGGAAAAAACTGAACATCCCCGGAGCAGATCTAGACAACGTTCTAGTCGGTACTTCATTTATGCGAGATGTAAATCTTGGGAAAGATGTTAAACTTGGTAATAAAGTAATTGTTATAGGTGGTGGAAACGTTGCTATGGATTGTGCACGTACAGCGCGACGTCTTGGTGCTAAAGAAGTAGGTGTCTCATGTCTCGAATGTTGTGAAGAGATGCCCGCAGCTATATCAGAAGTAGATCAAGCTCGTGAAGAAGGAATTGAGATCTATGATTCTCGTACCTTTACGAAAATCATAAGTAACAATGGAAAAGTAGCCGGTGTAGGATGTCTTGAGATTACAGGATGTACATTTGATGATGATGGAGAAGCTCATTTTGATATTGTTGGTGATGAGGAACATACTTTAGAGGCAGATACTGTTATTTTTGCGATTGGTCAGATTCCTGAGATTAGTAATTCAGGGGTGGTGAAAATTAGTAAAATGGGTACTATTAGTGCAGATCCTGAGACTTTGATGCTAGAAACTAAAGGTGTTTTTGTAGCTGGTGATTGTTATAGTGGAGTAGCAAGTATTATTGATGCAATTGCAAGTGGACAAAAATCTGCATCCAAAATTCATCGTTATCTCCAAGGTGATGTGTTGAGAGTAAAACCTGTTCCAGAAGTTGCAGCATCTGATATAATAATTGACATTCCTTCAGATACGGAGAAAAAGGAACGTCAACCAATGCCGTACCTTTCCGCCTCCGAAAGAATTTCTAATTTTAAGGAAGTAAAATTAGGATTCAGTGAGGAAGCCGCAATGGCTGAAGCTGAGAGATGTCTTAATTGTGCAGGTCACTTATGTAAAGATGTTTGTCCCTATTCTGCACCACAATTTGTCGAATTAGAAAAAGCAAAGATGCAAAAATGTAATTATTGTGTTGATCGTTTTGATATTGGAAAACAACCTATATGTGTTGAAGCTTGTTATGCACGAGCTTTAGATTCTGGAACTTTAGATGAACTCAAATCAAAATATGGCGAGGTTCAAGAATCTCCTGGTTTTACCTATTCCTTCAGCGCAAATCCATCAATTATATTTAGGCCAAAAAAGAAATAAGCATTACAAATATTTTTATTTTTTTTTTCCTATTTTCTAATTTATTATATGTTAAGAATTTTGGAGGATTTTAAAAATGGATGAGAATATTGAAATTCATGGTTTTTGTGATGATAAATTCGCAGCTGTAAAGGAAGCTTTTCAACAGAATTTTAAAACGGAGGGTGATGTTGGAGCAAGTTTTGCTGTAACCCTTAATGGGAAGTTTGTTGTTGATATCTGGGGAGGGTATGCGGATAAAGCTAAATCGAGACCATGGGAAAAAGATACAATCGTTAATGTGTATTCCACAACAAAAGTAATGACAATAATCTGTGCTCTCATGTTAGTGGATCGTGGACAACTCGATCTTGATGCCCCCGTTGCTAAATTTTGGCCAGAATTTGCTCAAAATGGAAAAGAAAAAATACTGGTTCGACAGATTTTTAGTCATACTGCTGGGTTGGCAGGGTGGGAAGAAAAAATAAACATCAAAGATTTTTATAATTGGAACAAAGTTGTAAGTCTCCTAGCTGCTCAAAAACCATGGTGGGATCCAGGAACTAGTAGTGGATATCATGGGGTTACTCATGGTTATCTTTTAGGGGAGTTAGTAAGAAGAATAACTGGAAAATCATTGGGTACTTTTTTTAGAGAAGAAGTATCTGGACCTCTCAATGCAGATTTTCATATTGGTTTCGGAAAAGAACATGATCATAGGGTTGCTGATTTAATTGCTTGGACACCCCCTCAAAATACTGAAGCGGGATTTATGGAAATGGATCCTCAATCTCTTTTTGGGCGTGTATTTACTAATCCTGTGATAGATCTTAAAGATGTTTTATCACGAGAATGGCGGGCTGCAGAGATCCCTGCCGCAGGGGGACATGGAAACGCAAGATCAGTAGCACGAGTTGGATCCGTAATTGCATGCGGTGGTGAAGTCGATGGAGTTCGACTTCTAGGAATTGAAACCATCAAAAAAGCAATGGAAGAGCAAAGTTACACTCAAGATCTTGTGTTAATGATGCCTATTCGTTTTGGCGTCGGTTTTGGTCTTCCAAGTAAAGAAATGCCCTTTCTTAGACCAAACACTGTATGGTGGGGAGGTGCGGGAGGAAGTGTCATCATCATGGATTTAGGTAATAAACTCAGTATTTCCTATGTTATGAACCAAATGAAAATGACACTAGTCGGAGATATGCGATCACTAAATTTGATTAACGCTGTATATGAAGGATTGGGTAAGTGATCTTTTTTCTAAAGCAAAAAAAATACTTTTTTCATTTTTTATTATCTAACCAATACGAACCGCAGTTATACCTCCTGTCGCACAAAGATTTTTACCCGAATAAAGTTCACATGAAACTTTAATTTTTTTTTCTCCCATTTCATCTATCTTAGCTCGCAAATTAACCGTTTTAACGGGAGTTGGTCTAATTAGTTTTACATTTAGCATGCCAGTTATGAATCCCCCTACCACTTCCTCCATTTTTAATCCTTTTTCTTTTACATATGCCGCATTTGCAGTATTTAGACAGTGACAATCAATTATCGTTGCTATTATCCCCCCATTCAGAATTCCTGGAAAAGCCAAATGATAATCTTTTGGTTCCCAGGTACATATTGCCTCATCTCCATCCCAGTAGCTTTTTATTTTTAACCCATGTTCATTCTTTCTACCACAGCCCCAACACATCGCACCTATATCAGGCCATTGATCTTGAAATGCTTTAGAATCCATATTTAAAATCTTTTTTTTTATAGTTTTTAGTTATTAGAAAAAAGTTATAATTAAAACTTTAAAAATATGTTAGATTTAATTTTCTCTAATCCTTCCTTAATTAATAAAAAGAATAAAAAAAATAGATTTTATATACTGTTTTTTATAATTCTATATTCGAAATTAAACAGCTTCAACTACAGTGGCAATTCCTACCCCAAAACCGCCACACATTAATTGTACTCCATACTTTTTATTATTGTTCTTTAGATAATGGACCATTTCACCAAAATAAATAACTCCACTTGCTCCGATTGGATGACCTATGGCAATTGCTCCTCCAGTAGGATTAACTCGAGGATCATCAAACTCATATCCAAAATCTTTAGCAAACGCTAAACATGGGCTTGCGAAAGCCTCGTTAGGTTCAATTACATCCATATCATCGATTGTAAGATCTGCCCTCTTTAAAGCTTTTCGCATAGCGGGGATTGGTGCTAATAGCATTATTATTGGTTCTCCACCCGCTACCGCGGTAGATAGAATTCTAGCCATTGGTTTTATTCCTAGTTCATCTGCTTTTTCCCGAGACATCAATAAAGTTGCTGCAGCACCATCAACTATTTGAGATGAATTCCCTGCTGTCACTTTTCCTCCTTTATTTTCAGGTCT
>JBHLOF010000051.1:0-29451 GCA_048940805.1 Promethearchaeota archaeon | reverse complement strand
ATGCTATTAAATGGAATATTGAAATCAAAGATTCATTAAACAAGGCTATTCAAACAGGAGAAGCATTAGAATTAAATAATCCACAATCTCTTGGGGATGTAGTAAATGAAATCTTTAATATTGATCAATAGTTTTGAAAAAATAAAAAAAAGTAGAATAACGAAATTTTTTGTTTAATTCTTACGTGATGGGAGCATTCTTACCATTCTAGGTCCTTCAATAAGGGAAATGGCATTCTCAGGGCAATGATACGCACATACACCACATCCAGCACAGAATTCTTCAATTCTTTCAGCTTTATCATCATCATTTAAAGATATAGCTTTATTATAGCACAAATCTACGCAATCACCACAACCTATACAGAGATCCTCATCAATGCTTGCCAAATAATTTGTTTCATTGACCACAGGAAAAATTAAGCAATCTCTGGCTGTCATGCAACAACAATTACAACAATTGCAAATTGCCACCTCCTCAGCTGAAGAATTACCATATTTATGATAAGCTTTATGTACTAAACCAGCATCTTCACATTTTTTAAGGATTGCTAATGCTTCCGCTTTTGTCACCATCTTAGAGAAACCGTGATTAGAAGTGTGTCTTGCTGATTTCCCTAAAGTCATACAACTTGGAGTGATTTCAATCATTTTACAGGGGTTACCAAGGAATTCCTGATGGTTGCGACAATAACAATTTCCTACGGCAATATCATCATATTTTTCAATGAGTTCTCTTACATATTGAGTTGGTAATATTTTTTCTTCTGGTACTTCTAATTCTTCATTTATAATAACGTTAACTACTTCACCCGTTTCCAAATTTTCTAATATCGGGACCGTACGATCCTGTGGTGGCATACGTTTTAGAGCAGCACTAAATCCATCGTATTGAGATTGGACAATTTCTGCATGTTCTTCATTTAATTTGCCGAATAATTTAGCAATCCTGTAATTCTCCTCAGTTTTTTCAAGATCATTCATGAAAATGTATTCAAATTGCCTGTGAAAAGGGAATATTTGATAAACCATCACACCATCCCGATTGGGCTGGTTGATTATTACCCCCATTTTCGCTAAAGCGTCTGCTTTTTTTAATATCTCTTCTTCGGATAATCCACTGCTTTCTTTCAATTGTTCCATTGTTTGAGAGGTTTTATTTTCAAAAGCCTTTATAAAATCTAAATTTTCATCTTTAATGGTAATTTTTAAAATTTCATGGATTGTTTCTGAAAATGGGAATTGAAATCCTCCCGCTTTAAACAATATTTTAAGAGCTTTCTGATAATCTGCTTCACTCATTTTTTATCATCAATTAAAACTTTTTTTAGCTAATTTTTAATTGTTATTCTAATTAAATTGGGATTCTAATAAAGGTTTATTTTTTGTTTAGATATCTAGAATTCTCTTTTTACTAAATTTTAGTAAAAGGTAAAAGAATTAAATAGTACAATAATCATTTTTTTTTATTACAAAATAAAAAAATTACTAAATAAAGAATTGAATTTAAGGTGAAAAAGATTATGAGTCCCGAATATGAAACTATTATATATGAGAAAAAGGGAATGGTTGCGCTTATCACGCTCAATCGTCCTGAAAGGTTGAATGCGATAAATGTTCAGATGAATTCAGATTTGAAGAATTCACTTAAGGTAGCTAAAGAAGATTCTGGAGTAAGAGCGATAGTTATAACTGGTGCAGGTAGAGCATTTTGCGCAGGCGCCGATGTTCAGGAATTTGCTAGTGGGAAATTTCGAGAAGATATTGCTGGAGGAAGTGTTACTATTCACCCTTATGATTTTTTCAGACTATATAAACCGATCATTGCCGCTGTGAATGGTGTAGCTGTAGGATTCGGTACAAATCTAACACTAAGTTGCGATATCATTTTTGCTTCAGAGAATGCTAGTTTCGGAGAATTTTTCATTCGTATGGGATTAATCCCAGATATGAATGGAAGCTTTTTACTGCCAAAATTTATTGGTATTCATAAAGCAAAGGAGCTTATCTTCAGTGGAAAAAGAATATTTGCTGAGGAAGCTTTGAAAATTGGATTAGTTAACGCCGTATTCCCTCATGAAGAATTATTACCTAAAACTATGGAATTCGCTAATCATTTAGCAGAACAAGCTCCACTCGCACTAGCTCTCTCAAAAGAAGCAATAAATAAAGGATATGAAAAGGTTTTTGATGATATGCTGAAAGTAGAGACTGAATTTAATGCAAAATGTTATGCTTCAGAAGATCACAGAGAAGCAGCTACCGCTTTTGTAGAAAAGCGTAAACCCATCTTTAAAGGAAAATAATTGTTAAATAGTTTCTTACTTTTTTTCTAATTTTATTAGGTAAGCCTAATTCTGATGATATGAAAATATTTATGTAATCATTAAATTTCAACATTATATTCAAAAATTTTTAAACAAAAACGAGAAAGTGAAATATGAAAGAAGCAAGAGAAGTATATTTAGTAGACTATGTAAGGACACCATTCTCTCTATCAAATCCTCTGGAACCCGATACTGATGTATTTAGTAAAAAATGGGGAACTGAACTTGCAACTCATGTCTTAATTGACATGTTTGACAACCGAATACCAAATTCGGGAAGTACACTCAAACGGGAAAACGTTAGTGAAGTTTTAACTGGCAGTGCTTTATTACAGCATGAACACGGGACATTTGGGGGAAGGATTAATATTTGGATGGCAAAATTTCCCTTCCATGTGCCTGCAACAGTATTTGACAAACAGGATTGTTCCGGTATGGCAACTTTACAAGTTGGATTCGGAAATATTTCAACAGGTTACTCCGATGTAGTGGTATCTTTAGGTTTTGATCAATTTACTCGGGTCCCATTACACACTTACGGTGGGAAAGTAAAAGTATTTGGATGGCCTCCAGACAGACTTATGCTTAATACAGAAAGTGAATGGTATAACGATGATTTATATGATTGGGAGACTAGTCGTTTATTATTTCAGTCTGCTCAGAAATTAGCAGAGGAAGAAGCCGATAATATTACAAAGGATGAGACGGACAAATTTAGTGCACGCAGTCACAATTTAGCAGCAAAAGCTCGGGAAATTGGTTATTTTAAAGAGGAAATAATGCCTATTAAAGGTCATAAATCAGGGGATCCTGAGAATGAAATGGTAATTGAAGAAGATCAATTCATAAAAAATGCAATTACTTTAGAAGATATTACACAAATGCCATCCATTAGTACTCCAGGATGGGCAGGTGGTTATAAAAACCCTCATTACTCCAAAGATGCATATGTTGCAAAATTTGGAACAGAAGAAGGTATTATAACAGCCGGAAATAGTGCTCCTTTATGTGACGGAGCTTCACTTTGTTTACTAGCTTCTAAGGATGCAGTTGAGGAGTATAAATTGAATCCTATGTCGAAAGTGGTATCAATTGGCTTTGCCGCAGTTGATCCAACTATACGTGGACGAGCTTTAGTTCCCGCCATTCAAATGGCTTTAGAGCATGCAAATTTAGAAGTAAACGATATTGATTTTTGGGAAATCAATGAAAGTTTTGGTGTTGTAGTACTGAATGCTGTAAAAAAGCTGGGGATTGATTGGGAAAACAAATTGAATATTCACGGAGGAGCAATTGCAATAGGGAATCCCGTATCCGCTTCAGGTCTTAGAATTACGTCAAGCTTAGCTAGAATTCTTAAAGAGAAGAAAGTTAAATATGGTCTGGCAGCGATTTCATGTGGTGGCGGTCAAGGAACTGCTGTAGTAATTGAGAATTTAAATATATAAATATATATAAGGTAAAAATAATAAAAGAGGTAAAAAAAAATGAAAATTAGAGATGTTTACATTACAGATTATATAAGAACTCCATTTTCAAGATCTCGACCAAGAGAACCACCAAGGGATGTGTTTGGAAATATACGTCCTGATATATTAACGGCCTTAACTTTAAATGAGATGTTTGATAATAGATTAAAAGGTAAGGTTAAACCCGAAGATGTTGATGAATTTTATATCGGAGCAACTCATTTTAACTATGAATACGTCACTTTTGGGGGAAGATATCCCATCTTTTTATCGAAATTTCCTGTAAAGGTTTCAACTATTGCACTAGATAGGCAATGTGGATCAGGAATGACTTGCGCTTCTTTAGCGTATAATAACATTGCATTGGGGTATTCTGATGTTTCTCTAGCTGCTGGGAAAAATAATGCCACAATGTCTCGCTCGAAACCTCCAACAACAAGAGAAATCTCCCCTGCCATGAAGAAAGGACATGAATTTTTCATTGATGATGTTGTTGATTTCCGTTGTACGGGTTCTATGTTACAAACTGCCCAAAAACTCCATGAAATGAACGCTGACGTATTTAGTAAAGAAGATAATGATAGATTTTCAGTTCGTAGTCATCAGTTGGCTTCGAAAGGTCAAGAGGATGGATTTTTCAAGGATGAAATTGTCCCTATTATGGCACACGCCGAAGGTGATGAGGACACTCCCCTATTAATTGAACATGATACGTCAGTACGAAAAAATGCTACATACGAAGGAACAAGAGATTTAAGAGGATTAAGCACTCCTGGTTGGGCTGGTGGATATTATAGACCACTTATGACCAAAGAGGAGTATGTAAACGTTTTCGAAACAGAACAAGGATTAGTAACTGCTGGTAATTCATGTCCCACTAACGCAGGTGCGGCGACTCTATTATTAATGTCAGAAGATGCGATGAAAAAGCATGATCTAGAGCCTTTGGCTCGTATTGTTTCAAATGGTTTTGGAGCTGTAGATCCTACAGTTATGGGACGAGGACCCGTTCCAGCATCGCATATGGCACTCAAGCATGCTGGTATGACCACTGATGATATTGATTACTTCGAAATTAATGAGGCATTTGCAATTGTCGGTCTGAATTGGATTCATGAAATGGGATTGGATGATAGAATGGATCATATCAATGTTTATGGGGGTGGAATTGCTATAGGACATCCAATCGCAGCAACAGGTCCTAGAATAGTAGGAAGCTTAGCAAGAATCCTTAAACAGAGAAAGGCAAAGTACGGTCTCGCTACGATGTGTTGTGGCGGTGGTCAAGGAACTGCCATGATAATTGAGAATCCTGATGCATAAGTTAATAAATACATTTTATTTTTTTCCATTTTTTTTCTTATTATAAAATCTAACTTGAGTTACACGCTTTTTTGTAAGATATACCAAAGTCTTATTAATTACTCATACTTCTATTTTTTTATCCTTTTTTCGTAGCAAAGATAATTAAAGGTAGAAATTCACTATTGATGTTTGATCCAATCACAGAAGAAGTACTTGAATTAGAAGAAGCTCTTAAGGAAAAAAACGATGAATTTCTGTTAGCAATTGAAGAAATTCAAAATAGAGTAAATTTATCAATGAAAAATTACCTTTTTTGCGAGGGTATTAAAGCCCGAACCTACATGAATAAGGGATCTTTTGGTGATGCTTCCCGTATTGCAAATGAAATTTATGATAAGGGAAAAGCGAATAACATACCTTTAGCTCAGATAGATGCTTTATGTCTGAAATTCTATAATATGTGGATGTTAGGTGTTCTGAACTATCCAGAGTTATGGAAACTTATTGAAGAAAGCGAAGAACTGCTTACTCACGCATCCCAAGCGTCAGTTGAAGATATTGAGTTTAGAAGATCGAATATTGATTTTGAAAAAGCATGCATCTATCGCAATATCGGTGATATAGATCTATCTCTTGAATATTGTATAAAAGCATTAGAAGACTGTAAAAAAGATAGACGGTTAAAGTTCATGTTGCCTACTGTTTTGATGGAACTTGGAAAGATCTATTATGTGAAAGGAGAATTAAATATATCCCAGGATTATTTATTACAGAGTCTTCCACTTCTAACAGGCGAGAGCTTAGGAACAAGAGTTTCTAAAATTTATGGATTATGGGATTTGGGAGATAATTACAGGGCGCAAGGAAAATTCGATCTAGCTATTGAAGTATTAGAGCAAGCTTTGGAAATGAGTAGCAGAATTGATATTCCTATATACACCAATGTAGTTTATAATTCTCTTATAGAAGTATATATTGATAAAGATTCTCTTGACGATGCGCGAAAGTATTTAAATCTTATTAAGGAATATAATAGAGATAGACCAAATGCTGATTGGGCAGGAAAAATATCCGAAGCGAGAATTTTAAAAGCAACTGGACGACTCAAAAATCTTGCTGAAGCAGAAGAAATCTTAAGACTTTTTATGGGAGAAGGATTTGGCCCGGATTGGGATTTAAATTTAGCTGCATCAATTCTTAAGGATCTGTGTGAAATTTTATTAATAGAATTACAGATTACTGATGATTCTGAAATTCTCTCTGAGTTAGAGTCATTAGTTTTGCAACTCTTAGAAATAGCTGAAAAACAACATTCCTATACAACTCTTACATCTGCAAAGATTTTACAAGGGAAATTAGCCTTAATTCAGTTGAATACTGTAGATGCTAGAAGGTTTTTCAAAGATGCTCAAAAAGTAGCTGAAAATCATGGTCTTTTAAAATTAGCACAGTCAATATCAAGAGAACATGATAAATTACTGGATCAGCTAGAGTTATGGGAACATCTTAGTAAAACTCAGACACCCATCTCAGAACGTTTAAAATTAGCCTCGATGGATGAAACAATAGGATATTTAAAAGCTAGACGTGCGTTAGAAAACCCAGACTCAATTTTAGAGGAACCATTGATGCTTTTAATTCTATCTGAGGGTGGAATGATGACATTCTCATATCCATTCGAGTCTAAATGGGAATTTGATAAAGAAATATTTGGGAGTTTCCTTACTGCCTTTAATTCTTTTAGTGATGAATTTTTTTCACAAGGACTTGATAGGGCAAAATTTGGTGATGATATGATATTAATGCAATCAGTTGATACTTTCTTAATATGCTATTTATTTAAAGGTGAAACATATGCTGCCTTAAAAAAATTAAATCAATTTGCTAAAGATATTCAAAATAATATTACAATTTGGCAGACCCTTACTAAGTTTTCGAAAACAAATCAAGTTGTTGAATTAAAGGATGCTCCGGTATTAGGGGATCTTATAACAGAAATTTTTGTAAAATAAATTAAAAGATAAAAAGTTAAAGTCTTTTTTTAGGATGAGGGGGTAGATAATACACTTTTGGGTTTGTCCCCTCATCAGGTTTAAGTTGAAATAAGTTCTTTTCAGATCTTAATTTTGATATCGCAGCACTAGAATCGTTTAAATCTCCAAAATGCATTGCTTGGCCTTCACAACAAATAACACAAAATGGTTCGAGTCCTTGATCTACCCTATGTGCACAAAAATTGCATTTTCCCGCAAGGTTAGCATCATCATCGAATACAATAATGCTATAGGGGCAAGCAGTTAAACAGGACTGACACCCCGTACATAGGTCTTGATCTAATATAACGATACCATCGTCTCTTTTTTGTAGAGCATCCTCAGGGCAAGAATCAACGCATGGGGGATTTTCACAATGATTACATAATTTTGGGAGAAAATCCATTTTGAGATTAGGAAAATTTCCTCCAGGAGTGTCTTTCACAGCACCACCTTGAGTCTCAACTTTTATCCAATAATTAATTGTAGAATTTTCTATTTTACAAGCAATACTACAAGCTTCACACCCAATACATCTTTCTTGGTCAATAACCATTCCATATCGTTTGCTATTACTCATATTCTAATCACTCACCCTTCTTTATCTCGACTGCTACATCATTCATATGCATGTTAGGTTCATAGACTTTGTCTTGAACGGGATTTTTAATATCATGGGTTAGATGATTTAAACTACCTTCACTAAATTGATCAATCCACCATCCTTCTGTAAGATCTACAACACCAGGCTTAAGGCCTTCAGTTATTCTAGCTTTAAGTGTTGTTCTGGCTCTATCGTTATATATAGTTACTATATCATCAGTTTGTATATCTCTCTTTTCAGCATCAACAGGATGAATATCAACTATTGGCTCGGGATTTAACTCTAGTAAAGACTCTACATTCGCAAACATAGAGTGGGTACGGAAACGACTATGACCATTAATTAGTGTCAATGGGTATTTTTTCTCGCCAAGTGTGATCGGGGCTTCAATTGGGGGTAGGAAAACCGGAAGTGCTTCTCCGTCTTCATAAAGTTGTTCTGCGTATAATTCAATTTTCCTCGAAGGAGTACCAAAGCTGAGAGGGAAGCTTGCTCCTTCTGGTAATAAAGGTAATTGCATAGCTTGAGTTTTTAAAGTCTCACGTGTAATCCCCATTCCACTGAGGTTGCGAGGTATTATAAGATCAATTAATCCTTCTTCTCCACCCTTAAAGTATTCTCCAAATCCGAGGCGTTCAGCAAGTTCAGCTACTATATTTACATCTGATTTAGATTCATATAACGGTTCAATTACTTTTTGTTGAAGCTGTACATTTGGATAAGGTTGAGCCATAACATCTGAAAATTCTAAAAAACTACACACAGGAAGTAATAAGTCAGCATAACGAGCAGTAGGCGTCATAAATAACTCGGTTTGTACAATAAAATCCAAATTAGGATAAAATTGCTCAATAATTTTATTAGAGTTAGCACACTGGTTCAAAAAGTTGATGAACGCAAACCAAAGAGCTTTTATAGGATAAGGCTTTCCAGAAATAACTGCGTCATAAAGATTTAGTATTCCGATTCTATGATAACTAGGTTTATCAGGGATAGCTTTGAGAAAGGGATTCCAATTTAAACCTGCAGGCATATATCCTGAACTCACACTCGTAGTAATATTACCTGTAATTGCTGCTACAGAAATGACACCTCGTAAAGAAATATCTCCATGGTAAGTTCTTGTAAAACCCATGTGAGTTAGAAATATAACTTTTTTTGAATTAGCTATTCTTTTTGCTAGTTTGATAATGAGATCTTTATCAACTCCTGTAATTTCCGCTGTTTTTTCTGGAGTGTATTCTGAAGCCAATTCTATTAAAAGTTGGAGAGCAGGTTTGCATTCAATATCCTCTATTGTATAGACTCCTGTAAGACTTGCTTCTTTTACGTTTGTGCGAGACAAAGTTTTGCAAGTACTGGAAGGGACATGCCATATCATATATGCATCTTCCTTTTCTTCATGAACATCTTTCCCTCTAAGCATCTTCCCAGTATCGGTTCTCACTAAATATGCTCCGTTCGTATGTTTTAATATGAATTCTTTATCATGTAAGTCATTTTGGAAAATTATATTCATTACTCCAAGGGCTAACGCACTATCTGTCCCTGGATATAATCCAATATATTCATCTGCTTTTGAAGCTGTAACAGTAAATCGTGGGTCTACTACAATTACTTGAGTGCCAATTTCTTTAGCATCCATGAGTTTCCGCATATTTTGTAAAGGCATGGATTCAGCTGGATTTGTAGCCCATACCATTAAGAGTTCGGGATATTTTCTTTGCCAAAATTCCCCATGTAGATGCATATAAGGAAATTGATGACCTAAAATTACTCTACTCCCACAAGGAAGTCCTGCGTCCCCGTAACCCCAAGCACTTACCCGAGTGCTCTGTGTGAGACTTGCCAACCTTAAATAAGCTCCAAATTTTGTGGTTCCTGCACCAGGACCTCCTAAAACCCACCCAATCGATTTCCACCCATATTTTTCTGATATTTCTTTAAACTTAGAAACAATAATATCATATGCATCATTCCATGAAATTCGTTCAAACTTTCCTTCTCCTCTCTTACCAATTCGCTTCATAGGATATTTTATACGATCAGGGTGGTATGTTACATCTAAACTAACTAATCCTCTTAAGCAGATTCTCTTATCTCTTTCATCAGGGAAATCAGCTGGTTCTAATTTAATAACTTTATTTCCCTTTACATGAGCTAATATTCCGCAGCAATCTATCCCACAATGAGCAGGGCATGCTGTTCTAATAAGTTTAATGTCCTCACTTTTTACCATAATTAATCAAGTTTCTCCAAATTGTTCAACACGTATTTTTAAATTTGAATAATGATAATGAAAAAATTGTATTAATAATTATTAGAAAACTTTAATAAAATTACCGTTGATATATTTAAACTATATATTAAAAAGGTTAATATAAATCATGGTTGTAGAAGAAGTAAAGTATTTATTCCAGCCAATAACGATCGGGGATGTGGAAATAAGTAATAGGATAATGATGGCTCCGATGAATACAAGATTTGGCTACGATGGGTTTGTCACTGATAAATTAATAGATTACTACGTCGAAAGGGCTAAAGGTGGCGCAGGTTTTATATGTGTAGAGATGGGTATCATAGATTACCCAATAGGTAGTACGGCAGGTAAGGGTATGATTGCGACTGATGACGATAAATATAGTCCCGGGTTGAATAAGCTAGCTACTGCTATAAAAAAAGGAGGTTCAGTTCCGATGATTGAATTATCACACGGAGGTAGATATGCTCATTCAGCTCTTACTGGTATGCAACCTGTAGCACCCTCTCCACTTAGGGGTTTTCAAGGGAGAGGTGAATTGCCAAGAGAATTAACTACTGAAGAAGTTGAAGGCTTAGTTGAAAGATTTGCGGATTCTGCAAAAAGAAGTGCTGAAGCAGGATTTAAAGGTGTATTATTGATGGGATCAACTGGATATTTAATAAGTCAATTTGGATCACCTCTTACTAACAAGCGTACTGATAGATTTGGGGGAAAAACTCCAGCAGAACGAGCAACTTTTATTGTTGAAATTATTAAAAATATCAGAAAAAAGCTTGGAACCCAATTTCCTGTAATATATAAAATTAGCGCAGATGAATACATGGATGGGGGGACAGTTCTTGAAGATGCTCAAATTATGGCAAAAAGGGCAGAACAAGCGGGAGCTTCTGTGATACATACATGGGCAGGATGGCATGAATCACCAAAACCTATGTTACCCATGTCTGTGCCAAGAGGAGCGTTTGTATATCTAGCAGAAGCAATGAAAAAGATTATGAATGTTCCAGTTATGACCGGAGGAAGAATAAATGATCCTCGACTCGCAAGTGATATTATAAGAGATGGAAGGGCAGACTTAGTGCATTTTGGTAGACCATTTTTGACCGATCCTTATTTCCCTAAAAAAGCCATGAAGGGTGATTTTGATGATATTAATATGTGTATTGCTTGTTGTCGCTGCTTTGATGCTATGACTACAGCAGGTCCAGTTGTATGTTCTGTAAACGCAGGATTGGGACAAGAAGGGGAGTCCTTAGAGAAAGCAGAAAAGTTGAAAAAGATCCTCGTAATAGGAGGTGGTCCCGCTGGAATGGAAGCTGCAAGAGTAGCAACCTTAAGAGGTCATAATGTAACTTTATGGGAGAAAAATGATCATCTTGGTGGAAATTTAATGACCGCTTCCTTAGCCCCCCATAAAGAGGAAATAAATTGTTTAACTGATTACTTAACTTATCAGATGAAGAAATTAAAAGTCAATATTCACCTTAATAAAGAAGCAACGGTAGATTCTATTATGAAAGAGGGTGCTGATGAGGTTATCATTGCTACTGGTGCAAAACAGATAACTCCAGATATACCCGGTATTAACTCCAAAAATGTAGTCATGGCGCTTGATGTGCTAAAAGGAATTTCAACCACAGGAGACAATGTTGCAATAATAGGGGGAGGATTAATTGGTTGCGAAACCGCAGAGTCCTTGAGATCCCTAGGAAAAGATGTTTCAATTATTGAAATGCTGCCAAAGATCGCACGAGATATTGGTCCAGCCACAAGATGGTCTGTTACTATGAGAATAGCTAGATGGGGTATTAAACAATATACATCTTCAAAAGTTATTAGAATTTTGGATGATGGAGTAGAAATCGAAAGAGAGGGAAACTCTGAAATTGTTAAAGCAGATACAATTGTGATAGCAGCAGGTATGGAACCTCAGAACGACCTATTCAATACGTTGAAAGAGAAACTCCCAAACCTTTATTCAATAGGAGATTGTTCAAATGCTAGAAGAATGCTGGAGGCAATTCACGGTGGATACGCTATAGCAAAGAAACTCTGAATATATAAATACATTGCTAGTTGTAACTCTAAAATTTTATCTTTTGTTATTTTAATATCAATTATTTAATTTAATTGCAATGTACGTTATACTAACTCGTACAATAATATGCAATCATGTCAAATTTTACTGAATAGTTATTGATCTTAATAAAAAGTATTATAAAGAAATAAGACGTTTACTTAATAAAATTACGGTAGTAATACTTTTTGTCTGAGAAAAATTAGATTAGTGATTTTTTGAAAATTGCTAAAGGGAAAGTAACGATTAAAAAGTCTGGTAATGGTGGATATAAAAGTGCTTGGATTTACATCCCAAGCAAGGTATATAAAGATATTATGTTCCCATTCAAAGATGATGAAGAAATAGTTATTGAAATTGATGATGAGTCTTTAATAATAAGCAGAAATGATGATCGCTCAAACGTTTTAAGAGAATTTGGAGTAGAAAATGCAAATCTTCCAAAATTATTAGAAATTAAGGCTAATGAAAATAAATATAAACCATATCTTTATTTCAAAGATCAAGTTTTTTCATATCAAAAGACAAATAGCACTTCGAATAGAATTGCTCATGGTATTCTTAAAATAATAGATGAATTAGGTTTGATAAAACCTAAAATTTCACTGTTAATGGAAAATTGTCCTGAATTTCTCTTTACTTGGTTCGGAATAGCTAAAACTGCAAGTATTTCTGTACCATTAGATAATACATTAAACGAAGATATGCTTGAATATATACTCAACGATAGCGATACTGAGATACTCATCCTGGACTTTCAATTTCTTAAAAAATTTCAAAAAGTTGAGGAAAATTTAAAGAAAATTAAGAGGGTCATAGTTAGAAATACTCCTCCTGATTTTAACTTAGATAGCAAATATATTGATTTTCAAACAATCAAAACTTCTAATGTGGAAAATCCTAAAATAAAAATTTATAACGATGATCCTGTGGAAATCTCTTATTCATCGGGTGTGAGGGGAATGCCAAAAGGAGTTCTTTATAGAAGCGTTGTTACTGGCGGTATTGTAATAGGGTTTGAATTAAAAAAGATAGGTCTTATTGAAGGTACTAAACTATATTGTCCACTTCCCTTATCTCTTGGAGCAGCACATTTTTTTGCTGTTATCCCGTCACTATTTTACAATATATCCTTAATAATAACTGAAAAATTTGATGAAAAAACTTTCTGGAAGGATATTAGAAATTATAATGTACAATGTTTTTGTTATTTTGGAGGGTACTTAACTAGTTTGTTATATCAAAAAGCTGAAATGAAAGATCGAATTCACCAAGTGAAATTCGCTTACGGTCATGGGACGTCAGTGGATTTATGGGATGCATTTGAAAAACGATTTGGCATTCCCTTATACGAGTGTTGGTCTCATAGTGAAGGGATTGGGATAACTATGAATAAAGTGGGTTCGAAAGGGGGGAAAATTGGTTCAATTGGCAAACCTCTAGATTTTTTAGAATTAAAAATTATTGATTCTGACAATAATGAATTATCTCCTGGTCCTAATAACATAGGAGAATTAGTATTTCGAAGAAAATCAAGAGTTGTATTTGAATATTATAAAAAGCCAGAAATGGAAGATGTAAGAATAGGAGAATACAACTGGGTCTATACAGGTGATTTTGGTTACAGCGATCATGATGGATATATCTACTATAAAGGTCACAAAACAGAAATTGTTCAGAAAGGCAAAGAGAAAATTTATATCCGAGACATAGAAAGAGTTGCTAACAGTCACCCTAGCATCATTGAAACTGCGGTTATACCCGTTTATGTTGGTAGCAGTCCCGATATTGAATTTAAAATTTTTGCAATTAAAGTGAAAAACCACTCAATATCTCCTGAAGAATTCAGTGAATTTCTGTACCAAAATTTATCTTATTTCCATGTACCACGATTTATTGAATTTAGAGAAGATTTACCCCGAAGTATCGATACTAAATTCCTGAAAAGACTTTTGATAGAGGAGTGGGATAATAAGGTTCCACTTAATTCAACATGGGATACTCAAATACGAGATTATTTAAAATACTAAATATCATAACTTTACGAACGTAATTTAATCATGAAATAAAAAGAATTTAAATTTCACAAATTCTTTTAAGATTTAAAATTATCAAAAATAGTGTGTATACGTTATGGAAACTAAAGATCAAATTGAATTAGAACCTCAAGATGAAAAAGGACACATCAAGATAGATTGGGGACGTCAAGGAGGTGTAATTTTAGGCTATGTAGTTGTTCTTCTGGGTTATTATGGGATTATCGCTAATACTATGATGTTTGATCAATATGGAGCTTGGATTTCATTTGAGGTGATGGACAGAACCATCCTCTTCTGGACGTATACTACCTATACGAGCAACTTCTTTTTACCAGCATTATTATTGTTTGGTGTGTGCTTTCTTTTAACTTATAAAGAAGATATCCCTCATTATGGGATTAAAGCAACAATTTGGTTAATTCCGATTCTAATTTCTGAGGGTTTTATATTCTACGCTTTTATGTTCGGATTATCTAGCGAACCAATTTACCTAAAGTTTATGCGCATTGAAGGATATTTAGATATAATCATTATCATTGGTATCGCTATATCTGGATCTATAAGTGGTATGAAAATGAAACAATATGTTGTCAGTAGAAAAAAAATTTAATTCAGAATTATTTTATATTTTAAACTCGAAACATTGTATAAAGTAATTCACTAATTCTAAGTAAATTTATAAAAATAGGAAAAAAAAGGAATTAATAATTTTTTATTATCTTAATTTTCAGTCTTTATCGTCTTTTCTTTCGCATTATTGCCCATATAATCCCAACCATTGAAGCCGCAGTACCAGTCAAGGTCAAAAGAAGTGGTGCTCCAGGAATTAATGGAAATTCCTCACCGGGAGTATAGCTTAAGAAATGTGCTGAATAAAGTCCCCAGAAAGGCGCAGGCTCACCTCTTCTATCAAGTGCGTAGAAAGTATCCCAATTTGCCCAGAGAGCTTCTCCGCCTGTGGTCTGATAACACCAGACCATAGGATAAAGCTCATTCATTTCTTTATTGGCAATCTTACTTATAGTTTCTATTTTTCGCTGGGGATCTGAATAGTACATAACTGCTAACCAGTAGTCAATCTCACCGTCATAGTTAAACCCAAAGTTCCAGGTTGGCCAATACACCGTTGGTACACCAGTGGTACGCCACACCCCGTAGCTAGGATCACCATAGTTTGCATGGTACCATCCCTCCCCAATAGTCATGGGGTAATCATAGTCCATCATCCACGAATGAGAAGACCAAATGGAGTGATAACCATCAAAAGTTCCAGCAGGTAACCAGTATTTCCCGATACATAGATCCCAGAGAATCGTACCGGTAGGAGCCTTGTTCGATCCTCCATGTTCATCTACGAATTTAACCCCAAGATTATTGGCTGCAACTTCATATAGATCCTTTAAATCTTGATGGGTGTCATCCCAGAACACTTCCATTTTAAAGATAGGGTTAGTATCGGCAACATTTTGCCAAAAGAGGTTATTAGCAGTTGCATCGGTAAAGTTGGTCAGTCCTCTCGCATCCATAAGAGCTGTAAAATTTATCGGCCACCATGGTTGTGTCAGTGAGTATGGATCGCTTCCATTTTGATTATACAGCACTTGTCGAGCATACTCCAGGTCATACGTTGCTTGGGGTACACTGGCATTATAAAATACGCTTCCAACACCGGTAAAACTAGCGCGAACCGCGCGACCATCCAGATTAACATTGATCATGGTATCGTAGTCGAAGGCGTAGTTGAGTGCTTTCCGCAACGCTCGCGGTATCCCACCGGGATCTCCTTGTTCATGAGGATACCATCCATTTATATCGACCCACGAGAAATTAAACTCCCACGGCATTCCGGTATACATCTCTCCACCACTCCACCATGTTTCGTTAATACTATTGAGGGTTAGCTGAGTGACATACTCCAGAGGATAATCTTCTCGGTAATTAATATTAGGACTAGCGATTACATAATCGTAATCAATAGGCAACCATACATTGTCGTAGGCATAATCGATTTGATGGGTTTGGAGTGCGACGTTTCGAGCATCTATTCCGATTTGGCCTTGAGGGAATTGAACGATCTCAAATCTCTCGACATCAAACCATCCATCTGCTTCCAGAGCAGTTCTGTTCCAGTAATTCATATTTTTAGTCATATAACCCCGATCAGCAATTTCATCATGTTCCTCAAAGATGTATGGTCCAGTACCGATCATATCGTTACCACTTTCATAACCATAAATCGCAGTTTCAGTATAGTCATTGTGGTAAGCTTGATATGAAATCTGTCGAACCCACATGCCTTCCATACCGTAGGAATTCCAACTATTAAAGTGGACTTTGATTTTTCCACCGGATTGTTTATCTTCAGTGATCTCCACCCATCGGACTAATGGGTATGAATCATAAGGAGCATAATGGATGAAATTACCTAGAACAGCATCAAACCCACCGTAGGGATTGGAGTTATTGGCAATAACCGGACTAGGACCATCAGGATCTGTAAGGTAATAGTAGGAATACCGACTGGGATCAGGTGGACTGAAAACTGGAGTTACTGTAGCATCTGGTGCGTCATATTCTGACAAATTCCAACTTGCTGTCCAAGAGTCTTTGGTTGCAACAACTTCGTTCCAATAAGTACCCTCGTTTCTTTGATCGGTTGGTCCATTCGCATTCCCCGTTAGATTCCCAGTAATTAAATAGAGCCGGTCAATATTCCATTTTGCTACAGTAGCATTCCAATCTGAACCATCATGGAATTTAACACCTTCTCGGAGTGTGAATTCTATTGCTTTTCTTCCACCAGTGTTATTGAATGAACCTAAAGGATGAGAATTCGATTCATTATCAAGTCGATATTCTGTTTCCCAACTGGTTGCAAGTATCGGCCACCATTCATCTTCTTTGACAACACCTTTAGTACCCGCGAAGTAAGTTGCATAGCCGCTACATAGAAATTCAGTAGCATATACATAATATCCCATTAATATATTATAACCGTCTGAGTTTGGGGCATCCCAATCTCCAGAGACTATTAGCGCGGATGAGGAAGTTCTATATGTAATAGGACCTCCTTGTGCTTTTACTAAAATTGCCGGGAGAGTAGGAATGAACATTGAAAAAAATAGCAAGATATAAATCGAAATTCTTGTTTGTCTTTTCATATTTGTTTTCTCCTTATCAGTTTACATTATTTTAGTTAAATGTACTCACTAAGCATTGTTTACTTAGTAAAGTTAATATAAGGTTACGACATTAAACTATTTAAACCTTTCAAATTTAGTAGATTACGAACGTAAATAACTTGAAGGAAAATCGTAATTATTAAATAGAGTTAATTTTTTTTAAACCCATATTTCACAATATTAAAAAACTAGTTTAAAAATTCTTACATAATGAAGAGAATAGAATTCTCTTGAAGTAAGAAAGTAGGAAAACGAGAAGATTCGAAATAATCTTTAAAAAGAGAGTGAAAAAGAATGGCTCGGCAGGCACGTAACATGATGAAGTATGTATTCAAACGAATACTACTTATGGTTCCTATTCTCATTTCTGTATTAATCTTTACCTGGATTCTATCCAATATGATGTCTGTAAATCCGTATCTGAACCAGCTTGCTGGGGTATTAGATCGACAGGTATTAGAAAGAGAATTACGGAGAGTTGGATGGTATGATCCGTGGTATGTTAAGTTAGGGATTTATCTTAAGAATTTTTTCTCGGGAGATTGGGGTCAATCATTTATCGTGTTGCCTGATACACCGGTATTAGATGTAATCGCGGTTATTTTTCCAAAAACAATTGAGTTAATGCTATTTTCGATACTTATTGTTCCAATTATTGCCATAAAACTAGGGGTTACCTCTGCGAGAAATAAGGATAAACCAAAAGATACCCTTATTCGAGGAATGGCAATCTTGGGTGCTGGGTTTCCTGTATTTTATATTGCCTCGCTTGTTCAAATCTTTGTAGGGCTTCAATTGCATGACTTTACGTATGGTGGAATTAATCTGCCGGTTGTATATTCAAATAACCCATCTTTAATAGATTGGTACAATGCATTACCAGTTCGTACCGGATTTAGATTGATTGATAGCATTTTATATAACAATCAAACGTTTTTATGGGATACTCTAACCCATTTAATACTACCAGTATTTTGCATGATTTTTGTATCATTGTCTGGTGTTACGAGACAAACTCGATCGAGTATGTTAGACGTATTGGATCAGGATTATATTAGAACCGCACGTGCAAAAGGAGTAAAAGAAAGAGACGTAATCAATAAACACGCGTTGCGAAACGGAATACTGCCTACAAGTCACCTCATCATTGGGGGAACTGCAGCAGCTCTGTTGGGATCTCTCTTTGTAGAAGTTACATTTAATTATACCGGAATGGGGTATTATTTCCTTATGGCTATCTACGGAGGAGATTATTTAGTTATAAACGGATTTCTTGTATTTTCTACAATTATCATTATTTCCGGAACTCTTATTGCAGATGTTGCGTATACAATTATTGACCCACGAATAATATATTAAAAAGTGTAAAGAAGTGATCAAATGACTCAAATTCAGATTGAGAAAATAAAAGAAGAGGAATACATTCCAACTAAGAAAAGAACGATAGGAAACTTGTTAAAATTCTATATTATCCCTGGATGGCGTGATCCAGAATTTGTAGCTACAGAATTTGAAATTGGCAAAATAAAATCTAAACGAAAATTATTCAGACGGCTTCTTACACCATTGACGATAGCAGGAATGATAATGATCGTGTTTATTGCGATACTTGGTGTATATGCACCTTGGCTCACTCCATATCCTTTACAAGAATTATCTCGACCTTTTACTCCTCAAGGTGGGGTGCCATTTGACAACCCTTCTCCAGCACATCCATTAGGGACAACAAAATACGGATATGATATACTCGGGAGATTGATATGGGGTGCTAGAACTGCACTTACAGCCGCAGCGCTTCCGGTACTAATTTCTACAGCGGGAGGTCTGGTAGTAGGAACAATTTCTGCTTATTTTGGAGGTGTAGTAGATTCAATCATCATGCGGTTTGTTGATTTTTGGTTTGCTTTCCCATTATTGATTCTCATTATTATTATCTCACCATTGGTTGGACAAGATCTATATAATCTTCTCTTACTATATGGTCTCTTCTATATACCATATAATGCTCGTTGGGTACGAGCATTAGTTTTTCAAGTAAGAGAAAATATTTATGTGAGAGCCGCAATAACTAGTGGTGCTGAAAAGTTTAAGGTAATGTTTAAACATGTATTACCTAATGCAATGTCTCCGATCGTCGTCGGCTTTTTTGGATCGATGGCAGGTGCAGTCCTTGGCTTTGCTAGTATTGCCTTCTTAGGCCTTGGGGATGAGACATTTGCTGATTGGGGAACAGACATCAACTATGGGAGGTCTCAACTAAATGCGTATTGGGCATTATTTTGGCCAGGACTTTTTATCGCAATAGCGGCTATTGGATTTATGTTAATTGGCGATGGATTAAGGGATGCCTTAGATCCTAGGTTACATATATAAATTGAGGGAAGTTTGAAAGGATGTTATTTGTTTATAGACCAAATTTTGGATTTTCTTTAGTAGAAACAGGGATAGCAGTATTAGCAATAATAATAATAGTAATTTTTATTGTAAATATATTTTATAAAGAAGAACGCATATTAGGAAAAATTGTAAAAAAAGGCTCAGCTATAACTAGCTTAATTATTTTTGGAATTATTTACGGGATTAAAGTTGTCTTCGAAATTCTCGGTATATATGGGATAATATTTCGAATGTTTAACAATGATCAAATGTTTTTTGCGATTGCAGTAACTGTATTTTATCTCTTGCATAAACCATTTGTTAATAAATTCGGATATAAAAGAGAAGCACCAGAAGATGATTCAATATATCCTAATTTCAAAAAATTTTGGCTTATTTTTGTAATTATAGCATGGATTGTAGCGGGATTTTTCCTTTCATTTCAATTACTGCAGATCCCTTTACAAAATCCAGATATTTTCAATTTAAGCATATTATGGACTGCTGGAACTGTGTTTGTAAATATAGTTGTTACTTCAATTATTAATAGAACTTTAACTATGGAAAAAAGGATTGCAAGGACAGTTCTGAGAAATTCGATGTATTTTGCAGGAATAATAGCATTTACTCTCTGGTCTCTTCAATTAATTGTTTTTGAGGTTTATCTAAATAGATGGTTGGGAGTTCTTATTTTTAAGCAAGATATTCGAGTCACAATTATCGTTGTTTCCGGATTGTATGCAGTTTTCTTCTTAAATTTGCTAAAAACGAAATTTTTACCTGAAAGCAGTGAAAAAGGATCTAAAAGAGTTAAAAAACTCTTAGAATCAGAGCTGGAGAGGCAGCTCCAATATGGCAACCAGGCAGATTCGGAATTGATTCTGGATGCTCAACAGAAAGCTTCAGACCTTGAAATCGAAGCAGTAAGTTTTAGAGCTCCAGAAGGAATAGCTTTTAAATTATTATTTTATTTTAATAAGAAAACAGATAAGAACAATTTATCTGATGAAGAACTAGTTACAAGGAGCTTTCTTGAAAAAAAGCTCAATATTATTATCGTGGGAGTTCTTTGGGCTCTGTTAATAATAGCATTTATAATATCAATATTGATAAGAACAAATCCCATCGGGAATGTGCTTTTCCTTAGTTGTCTTAGTGCATTTTTCATGGTTGTGGGAGATTTTTGTATTATTTTTTTGTTTAGTAAAATTAATCCCCAGGAAATGCGGATTTCAAAAACACTGTTACAAAACATATTTGTAGTTGGTGGAATTCTTTCCTGCTGGGTATGGCTTTTACCATCCTTTATTATTTATACTTATCTTTTTATTTGGCTAGATGACCCATTTATAATGTTCATCACCAATGAAGTAATCTATGCAGCAATACTCTATTTCATTGGCGCGGGAATTGTACGATGGTATGCAGGCTCAGTAAAAATGTGGAATACGTCAAAGAAAAAGGCAAATCGAACTAGTTTGGTCTGGGTTGTTGTTGATCTGCCAATAAGACTCTTTTTAATTTTTAACATTCTCCTTATATCGCTATGGGGATTCTTTTTAACTCCAGGATGGATTTCTGTAATAAAAGATCTCATGATCACAATTCTAAATATTATCATAGGTATTTTTATAGTTAAGAGAATATACAAGAGGAAAATTTCAGATTCGTTACGATTTGCTATTGGTGTACAATTGATACTTCTTGTGGTAACGGTTTTCTTAAAACATCTGAGAATAGGAACCCTTACAACAGGAGGAGGCCTGCTAGGATTTTTTGATATTGTTTTCTCAGTCTTCAATTTTAGGATCACTGATATGCGTATTCCGTTATTAATCGGCACTTTAATATATATGATTTCGATTTATATAACAAATAGGATTAAATTTACACTTGAACCATCTGAAGATGTCCAAAGCAAATTGGTTGAGGTTCTAAAAGTTGCGGGGGAAGAGGAACTAACCGAAGTATCTCATCATGCTGGAAATAATGTGATCTTAGAAGTAAAAAATCTCACCACCTATTTCTACACAGAAGAAGGTGTTGTTAAAGCTGTTGAGGGTGTTTCATTCCAAATAAAGCAAGGGGAAACGTTAGGTCTAGTTGGGGAAACTGGGTGTGGAAAATCCGTTACAGCATTATCTATTCTGAAACTAGTACGTCCTCCGGGAGTGATCGAAAGTGGTCAAGTATTTTTTGAGGGTGAGGATCTCCATAAAAAATCTACTGATGAGTTTCTACGGTACCGTGGAAATAGAATTACCATGATTTTTCAAGATCCCCTTAACTCATTAAATCCTGTATTTAAAATTGGGGATCAAATTTCTGAAGTATACCGATTACATTTAGAGGATGAATTATTAGTTGAAGCAGTTAAAAGTAATACGAGTATTTATGATATTGCTCGAAAATGGAGTCAAAAGATGCTCAAGGATCTAAATATTCCCACACCTCGAGTAATTTTTGATAGATATCCTCATGAATTAAGTGGTGGAATGCGTCAAAGAGTTCAGATTGCAATGGGACTCGCTTGCAGTCCTAGATTACTGATTGCGGATGAGCCAACTACAGCATTAGATGTTACCATTCAAAACCAGATCTTAAAATTAATGAAAGATTTAAAGAAAAAATATAACACATCCATATTATTTATAACCCACGATTTAGGAATTATTTCAAAAATGTGTGATCGTGTAGCTGTAATGTACAGTGGATTTATAGTTGAATATGGTGATATAAATAAACTATTTAGAACACCATATCATCCCTATGCACGAGGTCTTATATCGGCGGTACCCGTGGTTGGAAAGAGACGGGAAGTACTTGATGTTATTCGCGGAACGGTCCCAAATCTTATATACCCACCATCGGGTTGTAGATTTCATCCACGGTGTGATTACTGTTTTGAGCCATGTGATTCAGAAATACCTCGAAACATCGAAATAGAACCTGAATATTTTGTAGCATGCCATCTTTATGATCCAAAGTATATAGATCTTGCTGAGATTTCAATTAAAAAAGTTGAAAGCCAAGAGTTCAGCGATTGAATTCAAGAATGTAAAGAAATTAAAAAAAATCAAAAGTTTGAAGAAGGATAATGTAAAATGTTGATGATAGCGACAATTGGAGAATTAATTTTTGGAAGTATTTTAATATTATTTACTACCATAATAATGCTCTTCAGCGGAGTGGCGTTTATGAGGTGGTATGCGAGAAAGAGAGAGTGGGATGCTCCTAGAAAAACAGCGATGCGAGTAGGTTTGTTATGGGGTGTATTAAATTTACTACTTGAAATCCTGTTTCTTTATTTTCTGCGTACTAGTATAATTTTTGGACCTAGTATAATTTTTGATCCTATCATTGTGGCAATAGAAATAGGTGTTATTACTTTTGTAGTACAACGATTTTATAACAAAGATTTGCGTGAGTCATTAATTTTTACTGGAGTTACACAAGTATTAATATATGATGTAGGATTTATCCTAGGACAATTAGGTGCAGCTGTAGTTTTGATGACTTCAGGAGGGACGTCCTCACAAGCTTATTTCTCTTCAGGAGTAATGTACTTGTTTTGTTTTATTATACTACTTGGTATCACTGTATTTTATGTAAATTGGGGTGATAAAATACAATTTGTTAAAGATAAAAACCTTATAATCCTTTTCTCGGTCAGTCCGGGCCTTTTAGTTATGACATTACTTTTCTACCAGCAACTAGATAAATTTATAAGTAGTTTTGGACCGAATGTAATGTGGGCTATATTAACATCTGTGATAATCGCAACAGTTCTCAAATTGTTGTATCAGAATGCAGTTACCTTTACGCAAATTAGAGATCTTACAATTCTTGAAAAAGAAAAGAAAATCTTAGAAGTGAATGAGTTAAAAGTATATTATCCTCTCATCGGGGGAATGTTGAAAAGACAATTCGGTAATGTCAAAGCGGTTGATGGTATCACTTTTGATATTAGAACTGGAGAGACCGTTGGATTAGTAGGGGAAAGTGGCTGCGGAAAAACCACGGTTGCCAATGCTATTCTAGGTTTAGTACCGAAAGAAGCAGGAGAAATCATCTTTAATGGTGAACCCATTCCTAACGAATATCCTAAATTTTTAAGGCGCAAGATTCAAATAGTCTTCCAAGATCCCGATGCTTCTTTAAATCCTCGAATGAAAATTGTCGATATTATAGCAGAACCTCTGAAAAATCTTTTAGGTATTACAAAAGGAGATGAAATTAGAAAGCGTGTCCTGAAATTGCTAGAAGAAGTGTCATTGAAACGAGAACATATGGATCGTTTCCCACACGAGTTTTCAGGAGGTCAGAAACAGAGAATTATCATTGCTCGGGCATTAGCAAGCAACCCGGAATTAATTATTCTGGATGAGCCAACTTCTGCGTTAGATGTATCTGTACAGGCTCAGATTCTTAATTTACTAAAAGATCTGCAAAAAACTTATGGTTATGGATTTCTGTTTATAACCCATAATTTAGCAGTTGTGAATCATATTGCAGACAGAGTTGCTGTCATGTATCTTGGTAAATTCGTAGAAATTGGAGAAACTGATCAAATTTTCTCCAGACCTACCCACCCGTATACTATAGCATTATTAGAATCTAGAACAGAGCTAGATCCAAGCAATAAAGAGATTCGCTTCGTAATCAAGGGAGAGGTACCTAGTCCAATTGCTCCTCCTCCGGGATGCACATTTAATCCTCGATGCATTTCAGAAGCAAGAACTAGTGATTGCATGCGCGAATTACCTCATAAAATAAAAATTGAGGATGGACATTATATATGGTGTGTAAATCCTCCCATTTCAATGCAAAAGCAGGCTTCAGTAGAACATGGGAGGTCAAATATTATAGAAAATTAATTTAAATTTAGACTTCCTTCTCTTATCTATTTTATTCAATTTTTCTTCATAAATCTTATTTTTTTAATACTGGATTTTGAGGAAAGTTGCTCTTTTTAAAGAGGAAAAAGTCGCATAAACATAAATTTAAATTGATAATCTAGGTTATTTACTTATCTAAGAAGCTATTGAAAGAGTATTACTTATTCAAGATCAATTTAATCTTTGTTTTTTTATTTGAGTGTGTTATATAATGGAAGTGTTTATGAAAAGAGCAGAACAACCCTTTAAAAATAAAATTGGCGAAGAAAAGACCTCTTTATTTTTTGATAATATTAAAAGAGCTACGAACGAAATACCCGCTAAATTTCGAAGAACTATTGGTTCAGAGATTCCCAAATATTTATTTAATATATCAAGAGAGCTAGAGGATGTTCCTCCCGAAATTATTGAAAAATTACTCCATTATGTTCTAATATTTACTAATTCACTAAAGGATTTGCTTACTAAAGACATGAATCAAGTCAATCAGCTATTGATTAATAGAAGTGATAATCAAACGCGGAATCTTTCTGATCTAATGCTTGCATTTATTGAAAAAGCTATTAATAGTGAAGACGTATTAGAACAAGTTAATTTTGAAGAGATTGTCTCATTTTTATTCGGTCGTACAACAGAAATAACTCGTTTGGATGATATTAAATTATTTATAAAACGGGCCGAGAAAAATTTTACTCTAAAACTAGGAGAAGAGACATCAAGTCAATTTTCAACCCAAATTATTGAAGCATTATTGAAGGTTGATAAAAGCTTACGAGACAATTTTAATTCTGAATTTTCAAAATACTTGTTCAAATTCTCCCAAAACATAGAAAATTTATCCCCTAACGTCTTAAAAGAAATTTTAAATCATGTAATTATGTTTACCAATTCTATCATTGATGTTGGTGGAAAAACAACAGACCAAATAAATCAGGAAATAATCCGAAGGAGCAAAAATAAGTTATTTAGCATTTTAGACTTACTCAAAGCATTTATGCAGGCAGCAAAAGAAAATAATCTATTGGAATCAAGTGAGAATTTGGAAGAAATACTAACTCATTTATTAGGTGAAGAAGAAGAACGTGTACAATTTTCAGACGTTGAAGCATTTCTAAAACGGACTGAAAAAAAATATTCTCTAATAATAGGACAAGACATGATTGATATGTTAACTGAAGAGTTATTAGAATCAATAGAACAAATACCTGAGCAGCATAGGGAATATTTGGGTTCTGATCTCGCAAAATATATATATAAATTCTCAGAATCTGCATCATATCACGAACCTGAAAAAGTAGAATTACTATTTAACGGAGCTATTATGTTTGCAAATAGTTTAATAGAACTAGATGACTTAAATAATGCCGAGATAAATCAATTCATTATTAATCGCTCCAATCATAAAGTAAGAAGCTTATTTGATCTTTTTAAGGCTTTTTTAGAGAAAATTGAGGTAAGAATGCCATTATCCCCAGAACCAACTTTTGATGAAATTTTAATCCACACTCTTGGTAAGTATGATGGACCGAAAGTAATTGATAAAGGAGGTTTAATTCATGATTTATTAGCAGAGTATCATGAGGAGATTCCATTATCAAAAGAACATTTTAG
Organism: Promethearchaeota archaeon; assembly: GCA_048940805.1. Lineage (GTDB taxonomy): Archaea > Asgardarchaeota > Lokiarchaeia > Sigyniarchaeales > SOKP01 > Loki-b32. The sequence goes on along the minus strand of JBHLOF010000051.1, from coordinate 3,268 downwards.
TTGGGCTCAGGCTATTGCAGAAATTATTCCCAGGTTTCTAGAAATCTTACCAAGTCCGGAAGGTGATCGAATTTTAGATTTTCTCTGGGAAAATAAATTACCTCAAGAACAAATAATTGAGCAATATAGAGATAAATTAGCAGAAATACCGAAAGAGAAAGAAAAAACCTTCATGTTTCGTTTGTTAAATCTACTTACAAATCAGATTCTCATTGATGAGGAGAAAGATAAAATTCTAACAGGAGCATTGGCTTTTAGAGTTCTAGGAACCATTTTTATTGAAATGTTTGGAGGAAGGAATGCTCAAATTCGAGCAATTAGGCTTAATCAACTTCTGAAAGATAGAAAAATTGCTAATTTGGAGAAAAAACAAAACATAGACGAGCACATTAATAGAATACTTGAAGAAGATCTTAAAGCAATCCAACAACGAGTAATGACAATTAATACGATAGTACCTGTAATGAGTAAAAAAGGCTATTTTATTAAGACTTATGATATAGTTACTAAAAATTTCCCAGAATTAATAGTTAGGATTATTACATATCGTGAAGAAGAACGTCTGAAAGATATTGGAAAAGAATATAAAAAGTCAGGACTTTCCGGTGAATTAATACCTATTGTAAACGGCTTTCTTAATCAACTTGATTTGGCTGTAAGATTTTACAAAAAATATTTTGAGGAAATGTATTCAATTGAATTAGATGCTCAAAATAATATGCTCAATTTGAGAAAATTCTTTAAATCATTAGTTGAATTGAGCCAAAACATGGATACTATTGAATTTTTTGAAAACAGAATCGCAAATACTGAGCATTCTATATACATTTCCTTACTGAAATATTTGTATATCCCATTACCTGAAGTTTTTGATATCACTAGCTTAATTCTTAATGAACAAGAATATCAGACTAAAATTATGAAATTAGATAAATATCTAAGCAAACAAAAGTTGGGACAAGTTCAAATTGAAATAAGGGAAACAGAGAAAAAGATTGAGGAATATGAAAATTTTGAAGATTTTGATGCTTCACAGAAGATTATGAATCTAACAAAATTTCTTAATAGGGATAAAAATGAGCTTAAGTTTTATGAAACCATGTTTAAACTTCTCAATGAATCTGAAAAGATAAACGAAATTTTGGAAAAGAGATTAATTTTTTCAAAGAAATTGCTCTACTTTTCAAATTCTCTTAAAAAGATACACTCTAGCCTTCCCGCAGCTTTAGCAGAAAATTTAGAAAATTTAGCGGAATTTAATCAAGAAATTGATAATATTATTAGTCAATTACAAGAGAAGAGTTCTTCCGGGATACTCTCACCTTTCGAATTTCGAGAAAAAAAAGATGCTGCAGAAATGATTAAGAAAGATTTATTGATTCTCTGTTCGAATGATGAATTCAAAAGCCACATCAATATACTAAGGACTATGTCAGAAGTTAAACTATTTCAAGTAATATAGATACTTAGGTCTTAGATTTTTTAAATTCTAAGCATTTCTTGATAAAATCGTAGTAGACGGGGGAAGGTTTATATGGTCTTGATTTAAATTCAGGGTGAAATTGAGTACCAACCATCCAGTGATCTTTCCTATTTAATTCGATACTATTGATGATTTCTCCAGTTTCATCCCTACTTGATATCATCATACCTTTATTTCTTGCTTCTTCAGTAATGAATCTTTCTTGAATATGAAATCTATGTCTAAACCGCTCCAGTATTTCGTTTTTTCCATATGCTTCATATAATTTTGTCCCCTTTTTAATGAGGATTTTCTGAGCCCCTAATCGCATTGTACCTCCCTTTTCACTCACTTTTTTTTGACTTTCCAAGAGATCTACCACAGGATAAGGCGTTTCAGGATTGATCTCAGTTGAATTTGCATTTTTAAGCCCCAGGTATTTTCTACAAAAAGCCACGAAGAATAATTGAGCACCAAAACATATACCCAAAAAGGGTACCTTATTTTCCATAGCATATTCAGCGGAGGTGATCATACCTTCTACTGCCCTTTCACCAAAACCGGGAGTCAGCAAAATACCATCACAATCAGCTAGTTCATCCTCAATATTTATATTCTCATCAATATTTATCATTTTCAATTCAGTTTTATAACCATGGTGAGCGGCGGCATCTTCAAGAGCAACATTTATCGAGATATAGGAATCAGAAATATTAAAGTATTTACCAGGCATCGCTATTTTAACAGTTTGTTTAGCATTTTTAAATAATTCAACCATCTTCACCCATTCAGAATAATTAGTAACTTCACTATATGATACTAACTTTGCTTTTAAATCAATAAGTTCACAGATTAAATCTCCTAATCCTTGTTCTTCAAATAATAAGGGTAATTCGTAGACATTTTCTAAATCGGGATTGGAAATTACAGCATTCTCAGGTACGTTAGAATATAAAGATATTTTTCTCCTAATATCTGTATCTAAAGGGGTTTCACTTCTACCAATTATTATATCTGGTTGTAATCCAATGCTTTGAAGCATTTTGACTGAGTGTTGAGTAGGTTTAGATTTTTGCTGCCCTACTGCTCTGGAGTAAGGAACAAGAGTAACATGAATAAAGGCAGTATGTTTAGGGGATTCAAGTTTAATTTGCCGGAATGATTCTAAAAATATACTTGACTCCAAATCACCAACAGTTCCACCACATTCAATAAGTAGAACGTCAAGCTCTTCTTTTTCCGCAATTTCCATCAGTCTTTCTTTAATGATATCGGTAACGTGAGGGATAATTTGAACTGTTTTCCCTAAAAATTTGCCTTTTCTTTCACTAAGGATTGTTGAAAGATAGATTTGCCCTGAGGTTATATTGTGAGATGGGTGCATTTCGATTCCAAGTATTCGAGAATATGTGCCAAAATCTTGGTCTATTTCAGAGATTCTATATGATCGTTCATCAGATTCATATACTGGCTTGAATTCCCATATATCTTCCGTTATAAAGCATTCTCCATGTTCTATGGGATTTAATGTTCCGGGATCTACGTTTAAATAAGGGTCAATTTTAACAACGGATATCTTAAAACCACGGAATTGAAGAACTTTCCCTATACTAGCAGTAGCTACTCCTTTTCCAATTCCAGACATTACGCCACCGGTAACAAACACAAATTTACAGTTTGTATTCATATTTTCAATTTACTCTTTATTGATTGCTATTTTCATTAACTATTCAAAATAAAAATATTAAAAATCAACCACATTTAATAAGCGTTTCGATGAAAATTAAATATCAGTTTAAAAAAAAA
>JBHLOF010000156.1:0-6793 GCA_048940805.1 Promethearchaeota archaeon | reverse complement strand
TGCTGTGGGTGTCACTGTGGGGTCCTACATCCTCCAAAGATATTTCGCGAACAAGCACTGAATCCATCTAATTATGCACCTAAATGGAACGATGAACTTTGTACAAAGTGTGAGATCTGTATGAAGAAATGTCCTCAGGAAGCAATATATCACAAATTTCCTTTTGAATCCGATTCCTCTGACGAGCACATGGTATTACGAGAAGAATTTTGCATTGGATGTGGTATATGTGCGATAAATTGTCCTAACGATGCGATAAAGATGACAAAAGTGCGTGATAATGTACCCCCCAATAAACAACTAATAGGTAATAAAACATTTACAGAAATGTTGCAATAAAAATTTGATTACGAAAAAAATAATTAAAAAAAAATGGAATATGTAAGATGTAAAATACTCGAGAGAAGAAGCTTAACACATCCAGACCATATATTTCTTATCTTGCAAAATTCCTTAATATTAAAACTTTATATAACCTTTTTATTTAATAAATAAATTTATTAATAAAATGATTTTCGGCCACGTGAGCTCACACGAGGTCCTTTTTCAGTTACGGTAACGTCACTGGCTTGAGGACCCTTTTTTCCTTGTGTGATTTCGTATTCTACAATGTCTCCTTCATATATTATCTTGAATTCATCAGAATCGCCTTTAATTGCACTATAATGAACGAAAACATCTGGAGACCCATCCTCTGGTGTAATGAATCCATAGCCTTTCTTACTATTAAACCATTTTACAGTTCCTTTTACCATCGATACAACCTTGGCATTTTCTTACAACTTGGTACATCTAAATATTGCTACTTAGAAAATAATGTACCAATCAAGATTTTTAAGAATGCCACTATAATATAGTTTTCTATAATTAAAAATTTAAAAGAAGTTATATGGATGTTATCTAAAATTTTATAATTTATATCTTATATTTTAAAAAATTAAATCTTACAGGGAATATTCCATAAACCAATCAAATACTGGGGGGAGATTTTCAATAATACGATACTTTATTTCTTGATGAAGTATTACTATGAAGATTTCCTCTAGAGATTTTAATTTTTGATAAGAATTTTCTGTATTTATTTCCTTTAGGGTGTTTTTATCTTCAGTATCAATAAAAAACAGAGAATAATCATTCATATCAGCGTCTTCCTTCCCCCATTGATATTCTAATTCTTCTTCTACTCTTAGGATAAATTCATTCAGACTTTCTTCTAACATAATCCATCCTTCAATTGAATGTATCTCATCTTTAAATAGTACAATGAAATTTGCTGTGATCTCGGAAGGTTCATAATTTTGCTGTATTTTTTCAAAATCAGGCATGTATTGACACCAAGAAAAATTAGATTCCATTTTAGTATTTATGGCTAATAACGTAGGATTTATAAATAAATTTACTTTCAAGCATTCTTGAATAAAATTATAAAAGTATTAGCTAAATATAGATCTAAATAGTAAGGTTAAAGATCTTTAAGGACTTAAGGTATTAGATTATTTTTTGCTTTACAGGCTTTCCTAAAAAGTCTACAAATTGTTTTTTTGCCCACGCTTCGAAATCATGCCAGTCAATTTGAGAAATGTCTCCATGTAATTTTAGAATATCAATATTATATCCTATTTCCTTAAGCCATTTAAACGTCTTTACAAAATTTTCGCCCATAGTTGCAATCTCATCATAATTTAATTCATTATATTTAATTGGGACCCCAATTACCTTTGATAAAATTTCAGCAACTTCACTTCCCGAGATCTCATCTGATGCTATTTCAATCGTTTTTTTTAAATACTCATCTCTATTCTCAATAACGTAGACTACTAAATTAGCAAAATCTTCAAGGTTTATCATTTGAACCTTACGATCAGGAGGTAGGGCTATCGAAATAACACCTTTTTTAAGATTTGATAACATCCAAGGCGTTAACAGATTCTCCATGAAATATACAGGTTTGATTATTGTGTAAGGAGTGTCTACAGCTTTTATATGCTGTTCAATTTGAAATTTGCTAGCAAAATGGGGAATTCCCGTATTCTTGTGGGAACTTGCAATTGAAGAAAACACAAAATGTGATACTCCTGTGGTATTTGCGGCAAATTCCAATAAAAATCCGGATTTTATTTCAAAGTTTATGCCTTTTTCAAATGGAGTTGTCAGTGCAAAAACAGCATCTCTACCTTTCATTGCTTCCTGAAGTGAATAAACATCCCCAACATCACCCTCAACGACTTCGGCACCCAATTCTTTTAATTTCAAAGCTTTTGATGAATTTTTGTTTCTTGTTAGGGCACGGACATGATGACCTTTATCTAATAGTTTTCGAGCTACTGCTCCTCCCTGATTTCCAGTGGCTCCAACAACTAATACCTTTAATAAATTTTTAATTTTATTAGTATTATTCAATTCTTCCAAAATATCACCCCACACTAATTATTCTACTGATTGATGTAAAAGAATAAGATTATTAATATCAACTTGTAATATTTTATTCGCCAATGTTGATATCTTCAAAATTAATTTAGAGATTATATCGAAAAGAGTTATTATTTATTAGTTTGATACATTTCATTGATTTTAAATTCATTATCGTGTTATTAATGTCGAATTTATATACCTAATAACACATTATTTCTTCAAAAACAGGTTGCATAATAATTTTCTTTTCATAAAGAGATGAGTAGGACAGCACGATATTTTAAAGTATGTATTGTTGGTGATTTTAGTGTAGGAAAAAGCACATTGCTCCACCAATATTTAGAAAGAAGATTCTTGTCAAATGTACAATCTACTATCGGCTCTAATTTTTTTGTCAAACATTTGAAATTACCTAAATCCAATCATTACATAACTTTACAAATATGGGATTTAGCAGGCCAAGATCATTTTAAATGGGTCAGACGAGCCTTCTATAAAGGAGCAAAGGGGGTCGTTTACGTTTTTGACCTAACGAGGAAGGAAAGCTTTTCTCACATTAAGCAATGGAAGGAAGAAGTGGAAGAAATAACCGGTTTTATTCCTAATGTTTTGGTTGGCAATAAATCTGATTTAAATGAAAATAAGATCATTTCAGTTGAAGATTCTGATAAATTAAAACAAGATATAGATGCATCCTCATTTCACGAAACAAGTGCAAAGTTGGGTACTGGTGTAGATGATGTATTTTTAAAATTATCGTTAGAAATGAATAAAAAATCCATTCCATAGCATTCTTGATTGAGAAATAAGAGAAATAATTAAATGAATAAACTAAATTTAAAGAAACAATTTTTAAAACTCTTTGATTTTGATTCCTTTGACTTAAGTTTCGGAATTAAAAAGATCTTGGATTTCAAAAAACAATCACTGGAAAATTTCTTCAAAGATTTAATAATCCCACCTAAAATAGATTCAGCAATCATATTTCAATATTTATTGAAATTCTTTTCAAGTTATTATTATTTAGGATTATTTGATAACATTAAATCTAATAATATCAAGAACCAAGATATACCTTACTGGATTAATTGGGATCAATATTACATAACAACTATAGTTATCTCGAATGATTCTGAAAAGAAATTGGCACAAGATTATTTCATTCACAAAGATCTAAAGGGATTTTTAGAAAAAGAATTGAATTCTTTCATTAGAAATGAACTTCTCGATTTTGAGAACATTGAGGACCTTGAACCAGAATTTTTTCTTAATCAGTTTTTAGTGGCAAAACAATTTAAAGAAATCACTTTAAAGGTCATTAAACTCCTATATAGAATAGAGAATTTCCAATTAACGCTATGGAAAAAAAATCCTATTATTTTTTCGACTGATTATGTAATTACACTTGATAAAATAGTGGAATATGGGGGTATAGATTTTTTAAAGGAGAATGAAGAATTAATACTGACTTGTAAACAACAAATGAACGAATGGCATGAATTATTTAAGATTAACATCAAAGATACTGACAGATTAATATCTGCTACTGGATCTTTCATCGATAGGTTTAAAACTTTGCCTTTAGACACAAAATATTTCGAGAATGATTTTAAATGGAAATTGCTTAGAAACTTGACACGAGAAAATGATTTGGATGAAATTTTGGACGGGTCGATAATAAAAGGTGATAACTTTCAAGCTTTAAACCTTCTAATGAAGAAATTCGGTAAAAAGGTCAATCTTATTTACATAGATCCACCATTTAGTACTGGATCTGATGAATATCTCTATAAAAATGACTATTTAAACACTTCTTGGTTGATAATGATATATAACCGCTTAGTACAAGCGAAAGAAATTCTCAACATATTTGGTACGATCTTTGTTAGAATTGATAACAATAAGAGTCACTATACGAGATTCCTTTTAGATATGGTCTTTGGGGTCTCCAATTTCCGAAATGAGATAGTAATAAACAAAACAAGGGCAAAACAACAAAGAAAAAAACCTTTTATTCAACAAACAGAAAGCCTCTTCTTTTATTCTGTTTCTGATCGGTATTATTTCACTCAAATAGAACTCCCCAGAAAAGAGCCAAAATGGTATGAACTTCTTGACTTTCCTAGAGCTAATCAAACTGCAAGAACCGTTTTAGGTAAAAAATACTTCCCACCAAAAAAAAGGAGATGGGGACTATCTCAGGAGAGAATTAAACAATTCGAAAGAAAAGGGAAGGTAAGAATAAATAAAGATAAAAGTTATATAGATTGCTTTGGGAACAAGATTAACGGAAAGCCTGAGCTATATTATGATGTAGAACCGGTTAGGAGTGATTGGTTGGATCTTCCGGGATATTCTCAAGTCCATAAATTCTCAACTGAAAATTCCGAAGAACTGCTTCAAAGAGTAATTGAAAGCGGTTCAAAAGAAAAAGGTATTATATTAGATTACTTTTTAGGATCTGGAACAACGATAGCTACAGCACATAAACTAAACAGAAAATGGATTGGAATTGAAATTGGTGATCAATTTGACGATTTTGTGTTACCAAGGATGAAAAAAGTATTGAAAGGAGAGAAATCGGGGATTTCTAAGACAATAGACCCTAAAACATCAGGATTTTTCAAATATCAATATCTAGCACAATTTGAAGATTCGATAGAAAATTCGCTTATTTCTATTTCGAACGATTTATTAAATTCCCGGTATTATGAAATCAAGGATCCATTTCAAACTGAATTTAAGCTGGTGAAAGAGAATAATATTAATCTAGTTAATATTGATTTAATTGAATCTTTTAATTATTTCCTAGGACTAATCGTTGAAAAAATCGATTATATTGAAAACGATCGGAGAATCTATATTATTTTTAAGGGAAAGATTGATAAAGCTAAGATTGCTGTTGTATGGCGTTCAGTTATCGATTTGGATTTCGAAATCGATAAAAAAATTATTGAGGAGAATCTAAATCTAGCTGAGCTTGATTCCTTATTTGTAAATGGGAGTTGTCTCGTCAAAAATGCAAAATTAATCGAAAGAGAATTAAATAATTTGATCTAATCTGAAAAATCAAATAAAAAAACAAATATGTCTCTTATTTTTAGATTTTAGGAAAGTATTTGAAGAAAAAACTATTATCATAGTAAATAGATTCAAATTACTTTGTCATAATGCTAAGCTCTAAAACAAATTCCATTGACAATCACTCTTATATAGAATACCGAGCTTGGCCGATTTTCTTACTTTCATTTGTTAGGCTATTTTACGTTTCCATATTCGAACGAGCATTATCAAATTACCTATTGTGGGATATTCTTATTCCTCAAGGCACATTGGGGTTTATTACTTCAGCTGGATCACTTATCTATATTGTTGCTCCTATAATTGGTCAATTCATAACTACCAAGTATCTTAGTATTCGTTCGGCTCTTATATTTTCGGCAGTTTCAACACCAATATTAACGGGAGCGCAAATAATATTTCCTGTGCCATGGTTCTTAATTACTTGTAGAGTTGCACTAGGAATATCTTTGGGATTTTTCTGGCCTAATTGCCTTAACCTACTAAGTAGATGGCAAAGAATTAGTAGTATGGAGAGATCAAAAAAGAATTTTGCTTTTTTTAATATTTCGTGGAATATTGGATTTATCTTAGGCTTAATTGTTGGTTTCTTATGGGCTTTTTCGTGGAGTGACTTCTTTGCTATGATAGTTTCTTGGTCACTTTCATTTTTATTAATCCCTGTAAGTCTCTTTATTCAAAAGGAATCAAAACAAACCAAATCTGATGAAATGGTTATTTATCAGACAGAAGATCCTCTCTCTCACTTGGATATAGAAGAGGATCTAATCGTTAACCGAAATACTCCTATGGTTATATATCCAATTCTATTCTCATGGATAGCAATTTTGTTTCTAACAATTTCAAAATCAAGTTTTGCATTTAGTTTTCAAATCCTTCTAAAATCATTCAATGGTCCCTCATATTATACTTATTTAATTCAGGGTGGAATTCAAAGTACGCAACTAATTGGATTAACCTTGATAAATTCAATGGGCGTATATAAAAGAAAATTTGCTTCATTTGCAGGAGTAATATTTATAGCTCTATTTGCAATAGGCGTTTTTTTTAGCAGAAATATTATATTAATATCGATTTTAAGTGCATCTGTTGGTCTTTTCTTAGGATTAATTCATGGCACAGGTATGAAAATAATGCTTGAAAAAGGCGCAGCTCAAGATACCTCTAAATATGCAACAATTAATGAGATTTTGATCGGGATAGGTTTTGGATTAACCCCGATCGTCGCAGGAATTGTCTCAGAAGTAAATCCTTATTCAATCTTTGCTTTCATAGGGATTTTTGGGTTAATAATCCTTAT
>JBHLOF010000050.1:0-29645 GCA_048940805.1 Promethearchaeota archaeon | reverse complement strand
AAGTCATCCAAAGAATCCAGTCAGAGTAATTTCTTCCACTTTTTAAGATGATTTTAGGAGGATAGTTTAGTTTTCGTGCCTTTTTCTTCCCACTAGATAGCTCATGAAATTTCTTTTTTCCCTCTGAAGTGATTCTGTAATATCCTCGGGTAAAATTTTCTACAAAAGCTTTACGTTTTAATGCCTCTAGGTGTCTAGATAAAGTACCTGTAGGAATTTCAATAGGCTCTTGATGAAAATCTGACCATTTACACGCGTCGTTATTACATAACATCCAGAGTATAATGTGATCGTAATCTGTCTTTTTTAAATTTGAAGGTCTATAGATCTTTTCTGGAGGATAATTGATGGATCCCATCAGTCAAGAAAAATTCTAGTTATTTACTAAATTATAGATTAGTATTTTTTCTATTTATATCTATTTCATAGAACTTCCACGATTCATCGGAACTATCACGGAAGTATCGGAACTACAATTATAAAGATAACTCTTGCTCAACCTTTAATTAATCATCATAAAGATGATAAAACCGAAATTTAAGAAAAATGAGTTGATCAAAAAAAAATGACTGAAATTAAAAAACTTACAAGAATTTCACTTATAATTGTTGCTATTGTTGGTTTTTTATTTGGAACCATACTTATCTTTCTATATGATATGACTATGAATCCTGAGGGTTGGACAAATCCCTATTACCCAAGATTTTATGGGGGACTTGCTTATTTAGTTACCATTTTTTCAATTATATTGCTTCGGAAAAAGGAATGGGAAGAAATTAAATTAACATTTGCGTTTTTGTATGGCTTTTTTGTACCGACTTTAATCATTGAAATTGCTGTAACAGTGATATTTGGTCCCACTTTTCAAGCTTCGACAGTTCTGACCTTTTCAACAACTACTACACCCTTAATGGCTGTACTTTTAGTGCTTGGAATTGTCACTTATATCAAACAGGGAAGCTAAACTTAATTGTCAAGAATATTCTTAATTAATTTTTTTTACTATTTTGTATTTAATAAATTTACAATTTTTCTAAAAATTAGATTTAAAATCTTTCTAACTAGTAATTGGACCTTTTTTATAAACCCTTTTCTTTATTCCATTAAAAATAGAATGTTCCATGGAATTATCGGAAGCTCAATTATAAATAAATGATTATCGCAAGATTTTATCAATCACCCTATTGGTGATAAAATGAAAATTAAAAAAGAGCTGTTCAAAATTAAAATTTTGAATAATAAAAGGTGAAAAACAAGCGAGGTAAAAAAAATGAAAAAAACAAACATATTTCTGCTAGCAACTATGGGAATTTGCATTTTTTGCTTTCTACCATCAGTTTTAGGAACAGCAAATGTTAGGCCAATTACGGACTTTACTGATACCAACGCCATTCCTGGTCTGCCTCCTTTAGCTGCATGGCAATCTTATGAGGATAATTTAGTTATGGTACCTCATGGGTTCTTTGAAACCATCGCAGATTGTAATCCTGAGGGTTTTGTACTTGAAAGGGATTTAAAAGATGGAAGAATTTTATATCAAGTGAATTTGCATGTAAAAGGTGCGACAACATATGTTTTCTGGCTTCAAAACGATTTGCCATTAGTTTTCATAGGAGAAATAGATTATTATTTAAAAGCTACTTTGATCATTTATGAGGGGAATCTTGGTGATCCTGTACCAAATCTTTGGATGATATGGTTCCCAGAATTTTTCGGTATAGATCCTATAGGAGAAAGTGGAAAAATACATTTAACGGCAATTGGGACTGGAACATTTACGGCATATGCCGAAGTAGTTGGATTAGGTTCCGAGGGAGAAACTGCGAATGTAAAATTAGACCAGATTTTTCTTCCAAAACCAGAGGATCACCCCCAAATTGATCCTCAAATTGATATTCATGGGTTTTGGCCTGTAGAACACATCTACATTTACTAAAACGGTCAAGAGAAAGTATAATAACAAATAAAATAATGAGGGTGTGGTAGGGAAATTTTAATCTTAAATCAGGGAATAGAATTGGAGGAGTTGGCTTAGATAAAATACTCCCCATTGAAGTTACTACTAATCCAATATTCCTCCATTCTAGACTACTTTTTTTTCTGTATAAACCTTAATAAATAATATAGAGAAAATCTTTTTTTCAAAGTAAAAGAACAAGATAAAGCTAAAAAGAAAAATTCATTAATCATCAGATTTAAAACAATAGATAGCTTAATGTAATTATAAGGTTGTATCCAATTAAGTAAAATAATGTCTCTTTCACAGTTAAATCTATTAAACCGAGCAGAACAGCTATTTGATGATGGTGAGCTTGATGAAGCTCTTCAAATATTTAATGATTGGAGTCAATTTGAAGGGCTTAATATTCAGCAAAAAAGATACTATCAGTTTCTTAAAGGCACGATATTAATATATCAACACAACAGCGAAGAAGCTATTAAGTTTGGCGAACAAATTCTCAAAGAAGGTCAAAAACACAATGATTATCTACTAACATTTGATGGATTATATTTTATTATTTTGGGAAAAAATTTCGTAGAATATGAGGGAAAAATTAGTGATGCAGACAAATTACTTGAAAAAATTGAAGGTTCATTAAGACTTATTTCTAATATATCCAACAAAAATATAGTCCAAAGAGAAGCTCGTCTAAGTTTATTGAAAGGACATATTTATAAGAATAGGGGTAATATCGATTTAGCAGAAAAATGCATAGAATGGGTATTCGGTGCAAAAAAGGAGCTTGGCAATTCATTCGAAATTGTATGGGCTAATAATTTAATGGGTCAAATTATGTTTCTAGCAAAAGGTAGAACTGATCTTGCTATGAAATACTTCAAGAAAGCAATTGTACTTGCTAAGGAAATTAAATTTAACCACTACTGGATTGCTATTTGTCACGGTTTTTGTGCGATGATATACTCATCAATTGGAGAGTTAGATAATAGTTTAAAACATTATCTGAAAGCTTCAAAACTAATAAAAGGCTTTAAAAGTAATTTTATGAATGCAACTTATTTGAATAATCTAGGGGGACTATATTGGCAGAAAGGCGAGTATGACCTTAGTTTAGAATACTTAGAAAAGAGTTTATTAATATTTAAAATCCAATCTGTAGGATTAGAAAATTGTCTTGATAGTTTAATAAATGTTGCTCTCGAAAAAGGAGATATTGAACTTGCTCAAAAATATTTCCAGCGCTTGGAAAATATGTATAATCAAACAAAAGATCGTCATGTTAAATTACTTTACAGATACGATAGAGCTTTAATGTTAAAAAGAAGTTCTCGAATAAGAGATAAAGCTAAAGCTGAGGTATTATTGAAACAAGTTGTCAACACAACAACTCTAAGCTATGAGGCAATTATTAATGCTCATATCCAGCTCTGTGACTTACTTCTTGCGGAATTCAGTATAAATAACGATAGTGAAGTACTTGATGAATTAAATCACTATATTAGTAAATTATTAACTATAGCTGAGAAATCACATTCATATCTAGTTTTTTGTGAAACCTTCATATTACAAGCCAAATTAGCTTTATTAAACTATGACATAAAAGCGGCTCGACGATTTTTAACTCAAGCTCAGAAAATAGCAGAAAGGTACGGAATTAAACGATTAGCTATGAAAATATCCTTTGAACATGATGAATTACTTAAACAATTAAACTTATGGGAGAAGCTAAAAAAATCAGAAGCACCTTTAACTGAACGTTGGAAGCTCGCTGGTGTGATGGACCAAATGGAGAAAATAGTAAGAAAGCGAGCAATTGAGATCCCAGAATTTTCAGATGAAAAACCAATTCTACTTCTAATTGTATCAGAGGGAGGGAGAGCACTATTCTCTCACTCGTTTATTGAAGATAAATCGTTTGAATCACATCTTTTTGGAGGTTTTCTAACCACTATTGATTATTTTGTTAGGGAAATGTTTTCAGAAGGGCTTGATCGTGCAATCTTTGGTGAATACACTCTACTTATGAAGTCTATTCCACCTTTTTTTATTTCTTATATATTTAAAGGTGATTCTTATTATGCTCTTCAAAAAATAAACTCCTTAATTGAACAGATCCAAAAGGAAAAGACAATTTGGCAAAAAGTAAATAAATATTTTAAAGAAAGTCAAACTTTTCGTCTAAAAGATATTCCCTTACTTGAATCCATAATCATTGAAACTTTCCTTACTGAAAAAGATGTAGTGAGGGATATATAGCCTAAAAAATAAAAAACATTATTAATCCTAAATTTTTTTTGCTAAAATTTTATATTACACAACATCTAATTTTACATAGAAGTTTAGCAAAATTAACGCAATACTCAATCTATTAATGTCTAATTCTAAAGAATTTGGATTTAAAATCACTGTAATAGGCGATGGAGGTGTCGGTAAAACCTCTTTAATCAAAAAATTTACAAAAGGAACTTTTGAAAAAGATTATATTAAGACTACAGGTGCCCAATTTTCTAGATTTGATAAAGAAATTGACAGAGATGTTATCAATTTAATATTCTGGGATATTGCCGGCCAGGATGATTTTAAATTTCTACACCCTTTATTCTATAAGGAAAGTAGGGCTTGTATTATTGTATGTAGCCTTGAGGAAAATGATTTAGGAAAAGACAGCTTTATCCATATAAAGAATTGGTTTAATGAATTAAAAAAACATTGCGAGGATATTCCTGTTGTTTTATTTGCCAATAAAGTTGATTTGGTGGATGAGAATTGTATAAATGAACCAGAGATTCAAAAATTAGTCAATGAATATAATTTTTCAGGATACTATATTACTTCTGCAAAAACAGGTCAAAGTGTAATAGAAGCATTTAACGCAATTATACAAAAATTATATTATAAGTACAAAAAATTATCTACTCAAGAATAATTATTGAGGGATTTTCTTTGATCCAGTCTAAGACTATCTCTGTTTTGACTTCCTCAACTTCAGGAAGGTTATATGTTAAATGCAACCATTAGATTCTATACAAAAGAGCATTTTGTTACTAAAGACTAAAGAGAGTTAAAATCCCTATATTTCAAATAACATAATGAAATTTCTAAGATTCTTTGATTTCAGTAAGAAAGAGATTTGATATCTTCAGCCATTTTTGCTTAGTTTCAAGGTCAGATGTACTTTTTTTTGTTAATTCTTTGCCCTTTTTTAGATTCCTAACAGCAAAATCATGATTTCCAAGTGCCTCATAACAAATGCCTATTTTGATATAAGTTTGGTAGATAAACCACTCATTAGAATTAATTTCTATTGCTTTTTGGAACTCTTCTATAGCTTTTTCATACTCTTTAAGCGTTATGAAAATTTCTCCTACTGTATCATGATAAATTCCCTTTTCTGGTTCTCCTTCAATGAGATCACGAAGAATATTCAGCGCCTCCTGATTTTTACCCAAATGTGATAACCAGTATGCTTTATAATTATAGAGAATGTTATTTTTTGGATATTTTTCGAGTAATTCTTCAATAATTTTTAATCCTTCTTCTAAATTTTTATCTTTTTTAAGAGTATAGGCTTTTTTTATCATTATATCAATTTCTCTCTTTGGAAAAAGATCCCGCATTTTGTCTAATACTGCTAATGTCTCACTGTATTGGTTAAAATAGAGAAGGATTCGTATTTTTGAATTATATAAATCATAATTTTTCGGGTTAATTTTAATTTCTTTATCAATTTCTGTAATTTTTTCTCGGTATTGAGTTTCTAAAATCTCAGCATTCTGCGATTGAAGAAGGTCTGTCATGTCCTGCCAAATTATTCCTTCAAGTTTATCATATGCTACTTTAAATTCCTTTTTTGTCCCAATTTTATACGCTAAATAGTTTATATATTCTGGTAAAAATTCTCTTAATGATTCCTTGAACTGTTTATGGAAGATCAACGCGCAAATCTCCTCAAGAATCTCATCTATAATAGAATTTAGACTCCCAGTTCCCCCAAATTTTTCCAAATATTTGTTTATTGCTATATGTTCTTCAGTAATAGCTCGAAGGATCTTTTCTAGTTTTCCATCTGAATGAAAATAATAATATTGATCTTGAGAAAGTTCTAACTTAAAGAATTTTAAGTCGTATAAATCGCTTTCTACAATCTCATTTACCCAAAAATAAAGGATTCTTTTTTTAATCGAATAATATCTCGAAAAATCCTCAAAAGAAATTGAGTCAGGATAAAAATCCGGATTATTAATTGATATAAATAGTATAATTTTATGAAAATCCTCTTCATTTTTTAAAACTGCTTTAACTTTTGAATAATCTAGTTTTAACACATTATTTAGAAATCTAAATTTGACATGATTATCAGTTATTTGGAATTTCTCAAAAAACTCTGACGTCTTTTTAGTAATTCCATCAATCCTTTTTCTTTCCGCTTCCAAAATTGTTTGTCGGTCTAAATTATATTTTTGAAGCATCTTCGAATATTCTGCTTTTCCTGATTGAGTAATTAAATATCTTCTGTTTTCGTTGATAATAAATCCCTGTTGGATTAATGAGTTAAGACTTTTTGATAAAGATGATTGATTAATAGAAAATGGCTCTTCAAGAAAATCAGCCCTTTTACAAAAGCCATTATTGTATACCATCCATAAAATCCAATGGGCATAATTCCTCCCGCTTTTTAAAATGATTTTTGGGGGATAACTCAAAATTCTTTCTTTTTTTCTTTCTTTTGATAATTCATTGAATTTCTTTATCCCCTCTGGAGTTATTCTGTATTTTCCTCTCGTAAACTTTTCGATAAATCCTTTAAAGATTAATTTTGTGAAATGACGTGATAATGTGGAAATGGGAATTTCGATTGGTTTTTGCTCAAAGTTTGCCCATTCACAACTTTCATTATTTGCCAACATCCAAAGAATTATATGGTCATAATTCTTTCTTTGCAGTTTCGAGGGATTAAGAATCTCATCAGCAGGGTAATTAAATTTTCCCATTTTCTAAAAAAACAAAATAATATTTTCGATAGGTATAAATTGGGAATATTTCTATTTATATCTTTTTTTCAAAATTTCCACATATTTTCGGAATTTTCGTGGAAATACCAGAAGTGGAACTATAAATGGATGGATATCTAAATTTTTCATTGAACATCAATTTGATGATAAAACTAAAACCAAAAATTAAAAAAAAGGATTTGAAAAAAACTATTTGAGGTGAAAATAGTAGTGAGAAAGAAATCAAAAGTGACTAAAACACTGATCGCGGTATCTTTTTTAATAGGTATCATAGCAATTGTTACACCAGTGATCGGTTATGGCACTAATGGTATTTTAATCATTGCAAAAGGTGATGATGCAGATATTGCTGGAGCTACTACTTCAATCATAGCAATGATTGATTTTGATAAAGATAGTGGCATCCCCTCAGTGGCACAAGTACAGTTCCAAACAAAACTCTACGATGAATCAGGAAAGAAAATTTATTCGATGAAGGGAAAGTTTAAAGATGCTTTAGTGAGTGAAAGCAACAACTTTAAATTTTATTGCTCAGTAAGAGGCGTCACGTGGGTTAACCTTTGGAATATCACGGGTCAGGGAGTACTTAAAACTACAGATGTAGATATCGATATAAATTATCGAGATTGGGGAACAATTCCCTTACCAAATACAGAAGGCCAATATCTCCCAGTTTCCTTTTGGATGTTGGTAAACCCTTTAGGTGAATACGTTGAAGGGGAATATCCTGGGGGGGATCCTAAAGTTTATATTTGGCCAGAAGGAGGATGGGCTACGATCATAATTATAATTAATGGAATCCCGACCGTCGGTGTAGTAACCTATTTGACAAAATACTTGGAAATATAGATTCCATAATGTTAAATCAATTCTAAAATCTTTTTTTTTAAATCCATTAATCACCAATTTGATGATAGAATTAAAATAAAAAACAATTGAGTTGATAAAAAAAATGACCGATGTTAAAAAACTGACCAAAATTTCACTGATAGTGGATGCTGTAGTTTTTCTCATATATGGAATACTCATTACATTTCTCTTTGATATGACCTTGAATCTTGAGGGTTGGACAAATCCCTATATGCCCAGATTCTTTGGGGGAATTCTTTTAGTATCTACAATTATCGCAATTTTAATGCTTCGCAAAAAGGAATGGGAAGAAATCAAATTGGCATTTGTCTTTTTATTAGGTTTGTTTATACCAGTATTAATCACAGAAATTACTGTGTTAGCTGTTTTAGGATCTACATTTGGGGCTATGACGATTCAACAAGGTATAATGAATATAATCATAGAGTCTTCCCTTTTTGCACTTGGAATTGTCGCTTATATCAAACAGAGAAGCTAAACACTGTAATTCAAAAAAACTTTAATTAACTATTTTTTTCTTTTTTCGTCGCTCTTTAATAATTAAGAAATGGAAGATCATCTTTTTTAAATAATTAAATGCTAGATTTAAAATTATAATTAGCTTAATATTTCATAAAGTTATAATCCAAATCAAATAAATTAATGTCTCATCGAGGATTAAAGCAATTAACGAGAGCGAAACAATTGGTTAATGAGGGTAATTTTGATGAGGCTCTTCAATTAATGAAAAATTTTGAAGAAATGGGCTCTCAATCTCTTCAGGAATTAGTCCAATGGCATTTATTGAGATGTGATATTTTGCTTCAGCAAGACCTATTTAAGGATTTGAGCCAACTTGCTGAACAAACATATAAAGAAAGTTTAGGTTTAGAAAAAAATCTTTTAGCTGTCGATGCACTAAATTGTTTTGCAGAAGCTTTAATAGAGCTTAATGAATTAGAAAAAGGGGAGAATCAGATAAAACAAAGCGAACAACTGTTAAACTCTCTAACTCATGAAACTCTAAGGGCCTTTAAACAAAGAGAGGCTTATTTAGCGTGGATTAAAAGTTTATATTATGAAAGGAAAGGTGATCTAAATCGCGCTTTTGATCAAGGTGAATACAGCTTAGAATTAAGGGAAGAATTGGGAATTAAACATGAAATTGCCCTATCTCTTGATCAAATTGCATTTTGGTTGATTATATATAAGGGTGAATCAGATCGAGCTTTAGAATACACGGAGCGAGCAATGGTCCTTGCCAAGGAAGCTAATAAAAGGTTTTACATTGCTCTTAGCTTATTCTGTCTAGCGCTAGTTTTTTCCTTTCAAGGGGAGATAGATCGTTGTATTAGACTATACGAACAGAGTTTAGCTATTTTTAAGGAACTGGATAATAAAAGGAAGATTGCGGTAACTCTCAACAACTTGGGAGATGAATACAGAAGGGAAGGAGACTTGGATCGTGCTCTAAAATGCTTAGAAGAAAGTGTGGCATTACATCAAGAATTGGGAAATTTAAGAGACATCGCTACCTCACATGATTATTTAATTCAAATTTTAATAGATAAGGGTGACCTTGAACGAGCAAAACTTTGTCTTTATGATTTAGAGCAATTAAATAGTAAAATAAAAAATAAGAAGAGAAATTTATGGTATCTTTTTGATAAGGCTTTACTATTGAAAACTAGTCCTCGAGCCCGTAATAGGATTAAAGCAGAAGATATCTTTAATCAACTCCTCGAAGATAAGGATTCGCGTCAATATGAATTAATCATAATGACGCTTTTAAACTTATGTGAATTGCATTTAGTTGAATTACGCGTAACTAACGATACTGAAGTATTAGATGAAATAAATCCTCTAATTGTTCAACTATTAGATATTGCTGAAAAATCACATTCATACTGGGTTCTAAGTGAAACCTATCTATTACAAGCAAAATTATCTCTATTAACATTTGATATAAAGAAAACTAAACGATTTTTAACTAAAGCTCAAAAAATAGCGGAATCATATGGTATGAAACAGTTAGCAATGAAAATTTCATATGAATATGATAAATTACTTAAACAAACAGAAATATGGAAGAATTTAAAAGAAACAGAATCTTCCTTATCTGAACGTTGGAAATACGCTGGTATAAATGAGCAAATAGAGAATATGCTAAAAAAGAGAGTGATCGATGTTCCAGAAGTCTCAAATGAGGATCCTGTACTTCTTTTAATAGTATCGGAAGGAGGAAGAGCTTTATTTTCCCACTCTTTTATTAAGGAAAAATCAATTGACTCAGAAATTTTTGGTGGATTTTTAGCCACAATCGATTATTTTATAAAAGAACTGTTTTCTGAAGGGCTTGATAGAGCTGTCTTTGGTGAATATACTCTTCTTATGAAATCTATGCCTCCTTTTTTTGTTTCTTACATATTTGGAGGAGATGCATATTATGCTAATAATAAAGCAAATTTGTTTATCGAACAACTTCAAAATAAGAAAGAAATTTGGGATACTTTATTAGAAGCTTTCCAGATAAACCAGTATGTTTACTTGAAGGATAATCCTTCTTTAGAGCTTCTTATAAAGGAAATTTTTATTGAGAAAGCGTTTTATTAAACATCAGATTTAAAATTATTATTGGCTTAATCTATATATAAGGTTATAATCCTAAATATATAGATAGATGTCTTTTCCAGAGCTAAACCAATTAACAAGAGCCGAGGAACTTTTTGATGATGGTAAGCTTGATGAAGCTCTTGAAATATTAAACGATCAAAGTCAATATGAAGGTCTTGATGTTCAGCAAAAAAGTTATTTTCAGTTTCTTCAGGGATTAATTCTTTTTTATCTTAATAGAGGGGAAGATCTCATTGATTTAGGTGAAATAATTTATAAAGAAGGTCAAAAATGTAATAATAATCTCCAATCTTTTGATGGATTATATTTTATACTCCTTGGATTAGTTACAGCTAATAGGTTAGAGGAAGCGTTCAATCTTTTTAAAGAAATTGAACCAGGAATAAATTCTATCTCAAATGTGTCCAAAGAAATTATAACTCAAAGAAAAGCTCGTTTAAGTCTAACAAAAGCCTATGTTGGATTGCATGGTGGTAAAGGAGATTTGGTTGAGAAGTCTTTAGAGTGGATCTTAGATTCACAAGACAAACTCAAAAAATCGTTCGAAATCGTCTGGGCTAATCTTTTAATGGCGAGTTATTTAATGCGAGTAAAAAGCAACTTCGATCTTTGTAGAGAACACATCAATAAAGCATTATCTCTTGCAGAGGACATTAAATTTAATCACTTCTGGATTGCTCTTTGCCAACTCTATTTTGGGGTATATTACTGGGCTATTGGCGAAATGGATAAAAGTTTGAAACATAACAAAAAGGCTTTAGAATTATTTAAGAAGATAAAGAGTAATCATAATATTGCATTAGTATTAAATAATATAGGAGATTTGTACGGTGAAATAGGTGAGTATGAACTTGGCGTTAAACATTTAGAGGAGGGTTTAAATTTTTTAAAACAGACTCCTCTTAGTTTTGTTGGCATTTTTGAGAGTTTAATAACCTTTGCCGCTGAACATGGGGATCATAAACGTGCCCAAAAATATTTTCATCGTTTGGAAGATATTTATAACCAAAAAAGAAACGATAGAATTGAATTTCTTTACAAATTTAGTAAAGCCCTAATTTTGAAAACAAGTTCTCGAATCCGAGATAAAGTAAAAGCAGAAGAATTATTCAAAGAACTTATAGAAACTGATACTATAAATTTTGATCTTATCATAAAAGCTCATATCCATCTTTGTGATATACTTCTCACTGAATATCGTCTTGATAATGATAGTGAGATTTTGACCGAATTAAATCATTATATTGCTAATTTATTAACTATCGCTGAGAATCAACATTCATATTTAGTTTTTTGTGAAACCTTTATACTTCAGGCCAAATTAGCTTTACTAAATTTCAACACGAAAACAGCAAGGCGTTATTTAACTCAAGCTCAAAAAATAGCGGAAACTTATGGTATAAAGCGATTAGCAATGAAAATTTCATATGAGCATGATGAATTACTCAGAAAAACTAAAATGTGGGAAAATCTAAAGATCTCTGAGATGTCTTTATCTGAACGTTTGGAGCTTTCTGGTCTGAACGAGCAGATGGAAAGTATGATAAAAAAGCGAATTAGAAAGGCTCCAGACGTATCAAAAGAAGACCCTGTCATGCTATTAATCCTAACGGAGGGTGGCAATCTTTTATTCTCCAAGAAATTTGAAGAAGATTTTTCTTTTGAAGATGATATTTTAGGAGGTTTCCTAACCACCATAAATTATATTATTAGTGAGGTATTTTCTGAAGGTCTTGATAGGGCAGTTTTTGGGCCATATACTCTTCTTATGATGCCCATTCAGCCATTCTTAGTATGTTATATTTTTAAAGGAGACTCTTATTTTGCTTACGATAAAATTAAGAATTTTCTTAATTCTATACAGAATGACCATTTTATTTGGCAATCTTTACAAAATTTTTTCCAAAAGAGTAAGTTAGCTCAAGTGGATAGTATTCCTTCGCTTGAATCATTGATAACAGAGATCTTTCTTGAGAAAAATAAATAGTGAAAGTTTGTTGGCTATTATTGTCTAAAATTCATATTATCGCTGTTTTATTTTATATTAATTTTTCAAAACTTCCCCACATTTTCAGAATTTCCAAGGAATTACCGAAAGTGGA
Organism: Promethearchaeota archaeon; assembly: GCA_048940805.1. Classification (GTDB taxonomy): domain Archaea; phylum Asgardarchaeota; class Lokiarchaeia; order Sigyniarchaeales; family SOKP01; genus Loki-b32. Next base: position 17,088 of record JBHLOF010000050.1, on the reverse strand, counting down.
ACTATAAATGGAAATATATCTACATTTTTCATTGATCATCATTTTGATGATAGAATTAAAAAAAAAGAGGTGCTCAAAATTAACAGAAAAAAATTCATAACAAGTTTGACGACAGTTTCAACACTCGGACTTCTTCTTATTTTATTTTCGACATCAGTTTTAGCTATCTCGACCAAAAGACCAATTTCACATTTTACCGCTACAAACGATAATGTAGCAGCCTGGGCAAACGTAGAATCCGAATTAATAATCTTCCCCCATGGATGGTTTATCTATGGGCTTCCATCGGGACCACAAAGTATTGCAGACTGCTTACATTCTGGTTCTGTTTTGGAAAAAGATTTGAAAAATGGACAAATTATGTATAAAGTGAATTTACATGTAAAAGGAGCATTGATGGTTGTCGCTAATATTACCGATGGGACTGTTTTAGTGGAAGGAGAAATGGATTATCACTTCCAGGTAACCATAATCGTATATGATGGAGTGCTTGGTGATCCTGTGCCAAATCTTCTTCAAATATGGTTCCCCGGGATGTTCCTCCCCCCTGGGACTCCTCCAATAGGGGAAAGTACATTTTCACATTTAACTGGGAGTGGGACTGGGACATTTCTAGTTAATGCGCTAGGGTATACCGCTGGAGATTTTGTTAATGTAAAGGTGAATCAAGTTGGTCTCACTAAACCAGAGGGACACCCATTCTATCCCGAACTGTGGCCTGTAGAATTAATCTTTTTTCACTAAAAGAACAAATAAAGAAAATTAATTTTTATTCTAAATATGGAAAAAGGAGGAGTTGGGTTAGATAAAACACTTCCAGATGAAGTTCCTACTAAACCAATGATCCTCAATTCTATACTTTTTTTTTCTATATAAACCTTGATAATTATTTCAATGAAAATGTCTTTTTATGGAAATAAACACTAAAATTAAAGGTGATGATTAGTTTACTTTTTTCATAAGTTTAGAGCCCAAATCAGATGGTTTCATGTATCAACCAGAGGCTAGAGAATTCAACAAAAGCAGAGCAGGTTGGAATTATTACTTATATCCGATTGAGAAGTTAAACGCCATAAATTAAAAAATCTCTAATTTATTTTTTTCTTTTTTTTTATCTCAGTATTTAGAAAATTATGGTCAATTTACATTCTACAGCCTTCATTGTATTGATTCAGTTCAAAGGTACATTAAATTAATAGGACCTTTTTTTACATTATATTTAAAACACAATTTAGCTTATATTAGTAAATATATCCAAAATTGTCTTGAATTAAAACGTTTTTTGAGTAGATGTTTAATCCTGAGATTAAAGGTTTGAATTCAATAAAACAACTTAGAGAAGAGAGAAAAATAAAGGAAGCTATACAAATTGCTCTAGAATTAGAAAAAAGAAAGGATCTATCTCTTAAAGAAATACTCTCGTATAAACTTGTTAGAGCTGAGCTATTACGTCAGTTAGGAAATTTTTTAGACGCAATTGATATTGCTAAGGAAGTATTTCAAGAATTTCAGAAATTAGGAGATTTAGTATCAGCTTTTGATGCTTTATTCATTCAAGCTTATTCATATATGATTATGGCCAATATAACTCAAAGTGAAGATCTAATTCTACAAGCAGAAAAGCTATTGAAAATAATTAAAGCAATTTCGTCAATAGATCTACGAGAAAGAGAATCTGAATTTGCAAGGATAAAAGCTGGTATTCATTTTTTTAAAGGAGAGCTTCAAGAGTCTTTAGAACTTAATAGAAAAGCTTATGAACTTGCTAAAAATACAGGCAATAAAGTATTGATTGCTGCGAGTCTTAATAATATTGCTGATAAATATTACTATATGAAAGAAAATGATAAAGCACTAATGTATGCTAAGCAAGCGATTAAGATTTATCCTTCCTTCGCAGCTACGATAGGTATCTTAATTGATATTAATATTGATAAGGGAGATATTAAAGAAGCGAAAGTTTATCTTAATCAATTGCGTGAAATTTCAGAAAAATTTGATACTAAATGGAATAAAACCTTTTATCGTATTTCAGAAGCTATGATATTAAAATCAAGTCTACGAGCAAGAGATCGTATTAAAGCGGAAGATATATTAAAAGAGTTAGCTTTGGATAATACATTACTAGCTGAAGCGCGGATGGATGCGATTATAAACTTATGTGATTTATTTCTCACTGAACTTCGGATATCTAACGACCCAGAGATAATAAACGAGATACACCCATATATTCAAGAGTTATTAAGTACTGCTAAAAACCAACATTTAAATTTATATTTAGCAGAAGCCTACCTTTTGCAAGCAAAACTTTCATTATTAACTTTAGATTTAAAGAAAGCTAAAAAATTTTTAACTCAAGCTCATAAAATAGCAGAATCATATGGTATAGAACGATTGGCAATGAAAATTTCATATGAGTACGATGAATTGCTTAGACAAACTAAAATGTGGGAAAATTTAAACATTTCAGAAGTCTCTTTTTCTGAACGTTTGGAGCTTACTGGTTTGAAAGAAAACATTGAAAATATGGGAAAAAGACAAATGATTGAAGTTCCAGAAATATCAAAAGAAGACCCGGTCATGCTATTAATCTTAACGGAGGGTGGTAATCTTTTATTCTCTAAAAAATTTATGGAGGATTTTTCTTTTGAAGATGATATTTTGGGAGGTTTTCTAACCACCATAAATTATATTATTAGTGAGGTATTTTCTGAAGGTCTTGACAGGGTAGTTTTTGGGCCATATACTCTTCTTATGATGCCCATTCAGCCATTCCTAGTATGTTATATTTTTAAAGGAGACTCGTATTTTGCTTATCATAAAATTAAGAATTTTCTTGATTCCGTACAGAGTGATAGTGTAATTTGGCAATCTTTACAGAATTTTTTCCAAAAGAGTAAATCAGTTCAATTAAACGATATTCCCCTGCTTGAATTGTTAATTAAAGAAATATTTGTGGAAAAAAAATAATAATAGAATTATATTTTTCAATTCCTTTAACTCACCAAAATTTTATATTAAACTAAACCTAAACTTACATTAAAAAAAGTTATATTTTCATTAAGAAATAGAAATCTAATGAAGATTTCTGAAGAATTTCGGTTTAAAATAGCAGTTGTTGGAGATGGAGCAGTAGGTAAAACATCTTTAATTAAAAAATACACGAAAGGGACATTTGAAAAGGATTATATCAAAACAATTGGAGCTCAACTTTCGAAATATAATAAAGAAATTAATGGAGATATGAATAGATTAATATTCTGGGATATCGCAGGTCAAGATGATTTCAATTTTCTACATCACTTATTTTATAAAGAGGCTAAAGCAGCAATTGTAGTAGCAAGCCTCGAAGAAAATGAGCTTGGGAAAAATAGTTTTACGCATATAAAGAACTGGATTGAAGTAGTAGTAAAAAATTGTGAAAATATTCCTGTTGTTCTATTTGCTAATAAGGTTGATTTAGTTGAGGAAAACAGAATTGATAAAACTCATATTCAAAATATTGTTAAAGAATTCAATATTGTAGATTATTTTTTAACTTCTGCAAAAACAGGGCAAGGGGTAATGGAAGCATTTAACCTGATTATTGAAAAATTGTATTACAAATATAAAAAATTATCGAACTTGACGTGAGTCAGGATGACAGAAAACCCTCATATAAACAAGATTGAAGAGCTAGAGCTAAAATTAAAGTTAAAGAATGAAGAAATAAGCGAGTATTTAGATAAAATAGATTATCTTGAAAATATGATAATGGAGATTGAAGCCTCTTTATCTGAAAACTCTCATAAACCAGATACCTCACTCCCAAACATACATTTAAAAGATTTGGAAACTTCTAATCAAGAATTAAAAACAAAATTGAGTTTTTTGCGATTAGAAAATGTAAGGTTGAAACAAGAACTTGAAAAGAGTAAAAAGGGATATTTTGATACCACTTCATTAATTCAAGTAGTTCAAAATAATTCAACTTCAAATAAATCAAAACCAATCGATATTAAAGAAAATAAGATTAAAGAAGGATATGCTCCTCAAATAATTTTTAATTATTTACAGGTAAAATGTCCTAAGTGTGAAGCTTTGAAAAGCTTGAAAATTCCTATTAAAATTATAAATCAAACTCAAAATCTTACACGAATTAACATTCCCAAAGGTATGATTTGTGAGCATAATTTTCAAGTGCTTATTGACAAGTCCTTTTCTATAAAAAGATACCAACTTGTCGATTATGATTTGCAAAAAATGGAATTTTTAAAAGATAAAAATAAAGAGATTCTTGAAGAAGATGGAGACGTATTTAATTTCATTTCTTTTCCATTCTATGAAGATATAATTAATGTTCTTAGAGAAAGTATAGACGATAGAGATATTTTAGGAGCTGGTATTTTTACTGAAAAAGGGAAAGTAATATATATTTCAATTCCCTCCAACTTATTATTTAATATTATCAAAGAATTTGAGTTTCGGAACAAAAAGGAGCTACAAGAATTAACAAAAATGTATATTGAGACGAAGAACCAACAAAAGATTTTTTCTGAATTTATTGATATATTAAATATAAAAGTTATTTTCGTTTTAATTTTTTCTCAAAGAGTTAATTTTGGTATGGGGTCCATGTTATTTAGAGATTTAATAAAAAAGGTAGAATTATTAACTAAAAATTATAAGCGTGCCCCAATATAGACATTCCCTTCAATTAGATTCGTAATTACTTTGTTAAATTCTTCTCGATAATTTTTCGATTTTTGCAAGTCTTGAAGAAAGGATTTGGTTTTATTTGATGAATTTTTCGAAATTACTGTTTTAATAGGTAATATTTTTATAACAGAGGGTAATAATAACAAAGTTAGAATTTCTAATGAATAATAAAAAAACTTTTCTAAATAGTATTTTAAAGTTGGAATTAACATCTTAATTGTTTTAATGGGTTGTTCGCTCTTTAAAATTAAAAAGGCGTTATTGAATTCTTCTAAATTTAACTTTGCATGATGATAAGAAGGAATTATTTGGTTATTGATGATTTTTTTATAAAGTTCTGTCATTTCCGGAATTGAAAGATTAGTTTCGCCAATTTTCAATATATTAGACTTATATTCACTGTTTCCATTTATTAAGTAAAGCTCTGAAATACCTTCAATTTCTACCATTTTAATAAGATTGGTTAATTCAAGATATTTAAGCAATTTATTTGAAAATATTTCCTGCATTGTCTCATCACTCGGATTATTAATAATATAATATAAATTACGTTGTAAAAATAAGTCTAGATTATCAAATTCTTCATTCTCTTCAAAGATAATACCTAATATACCCTCTTTTTGGCTTCTACGATCTAGATTGCCTGTGAAGCATGAAACACTCCTATAATTTTCGAATTTTATTTCTATATGACTAGAAGAATCAAAACCAGCATGAGACATATACAATTTTGAGATGAATTCTTTACTTAAATTAACTGGATTTGTGAAGAAAGAGCACTTAATCTCAGGTCCTCTAATCTCATCATGTATGAGCAAAAACATTCCTCGTGGCACTCTATTAATTCACCTCTTACTCTTTCCATAAATCTCTTATTTGTATTGCGACTTCCTTCCCTACATCTTCAATTTCTTTTAACCTATTCTCATCAAAAGCTGATGAGTCTAAAATAATTACAAGCATTAAATCCGAGGTAACATCGGATAACAATAAGTAGTTAGAAGTCGTTCTTAACCTAAATTCCTTAAAATTTTGTAATTTCATATTTTTTGTTACCCGATCACACGTTACTATTAATAAGGAAACCATACCAATTACAATCTCCTCATCAGATCCGTTCAATGTCGAACCACATGCTAGTCCAGTGGTTTTTTCAATTAACAATGCATCTCCAACACCGTCTTGATCCTTCAATGACTTCAATATTGAAGTTATGAATATTGATTTAGGTGATATATCTCGAATGATTCCGCTCCATGCTGTAAATAATGACTCATCGAACACTGAAGTAGCATAAAAGTTTATAGGGTAATTTATATTCTGGGATAAAAAATTCTTTAAATAAGGGATTAATACATCTTTATCGTGAATAAGATCAATTTTATGAAAAAATACATTGATTATTGGAGATTGATTGAATGATAAGATTTGATTTACGCTCCATTCAAATTCAATCCTAGCGTTTTCAAAACGGTCAGAATCTGAAGCGTCAATAACATATAATAATACAGATGCCCTTTGAAATATACTCTTCCTTAAAGGTCCGTGATATTCATCAACATATTGTTGCTGTCCTCCTAAATCCCATATCATTGGTTTTGTTAAACTGCCAACTTCATAGTTTCTATAATCAATTCCTTTTGTGGCAGTAGATTGCATTAATTCCCATGGTTTTTTCCCTTCAAAAACCCGTTCATAAATGCAGGTTTTTCCTGCATTGGAAAGACCCATCAAAATTATTTTTTTAAGATCTTCTGAAGGTTTTGTTTGAATTTCTCCGAGAATTTCAGAAACAGTTCCTTCAATAAAAGTAATATCACTTGTTGGAGATAAATCCTTTAATTCTTCTTTTACGATCCATGACAACCTATTACTTGGTATACTTAAATTTTTACTTTCGAAAAATTCTTGCAAAGAACTAATAATTTCTTGCTCTATTATTCCAGTTCTCTCGAAAACTAACTCACTTCGATACCAAATATTAATTCCCAGTTTATTATCTTTAGAACTTATAATACCAAAATGATACAAAGTTCCTGGCACTTTTTTCATACTTTTTTACCTTAAAAATCTGTATTAAGGATTCTTTTCTAAATTTTCCTTTTTTTTATTTCTAAATTTCTCAACATTAGCTTTTTCTTCTTCTATTTCTAACTTCACCAAAAATTGGGATATTTCCTCACATTCTCATTAGGAATGAGAAAGCTACTGAAAATAATATAAAACTTCCTTTAAAACAATATTTTCCTGTCATAAAATTTATACCTAAATATTTTAGGAACAACATAGGAAAAATATACTCTTAATCATCTATTACATAAATGTCTATTTATATAAATTTATCTCAAGTAATGGGAAAACAGTTTGAATTATTGTAATTAGCTTGTGAAGTAGTTATATCTTTCCAAGGTTTATGTATTTCTATATTACTTAGATATTACATGTCTTAAGAAAGATTTAAAAAAGCAAAACACATCTTAGTTAAAATTTATCTAGCCTTTTTTACTATCAAATAACTAAAATCTTTATGATATAGATTAGATTTAATTCTAAAGTTCATTATTATTATTAAGAGAAATATTTTATAATTACTAAATCCGAATTGAAATTATTTTATGTCTAATTCATCAAGATCGGACTTGATAAATAAAATTAAGTCGGAATACAAGACTAAATTGAAAGATTTAGAGGCTAAATTAGCAGTAAAAAATAAGGAATTGAACCAAATTAAAAGAGCATTGTTGCACGATACAAAGAGAGTAGATCATTCAGGTATCGCTCAATTAAAGTCAAAAAAGGCTGAATTAAATGCCACTATAGTACTCTTAAAAAAAGAAATTAAAAAAGTAAATAAAGAAAAGGTTAAAAAACTAAGAAAAATATAAAGAAAAGCATTTGAACTTTAGCAAATATCCTTCTTTTAGAGTGTATATCCTACTTAAAATGAATTATCTTTTGGAGATCTTTCTTCTTTTTGGTATAATTAATTAAAATTGGTAATCCAATTAACAGAAGAGAGATTCCTATGCTTCCCATTATAGTCCCAATATACCACCTAATTAAAGGCCCATTGTAGGTAATTATATGTTGATGATAAGAAATATCACTCGGAAAGAACTCACGTAAAAGTATCAATTTAATGATCAGCACCAAGCTCCCAATTAATGTTAGAACTAACCCAATATAATACTTCCTCTTTATGAGATGCCATCCTATTAAATAATCAAGCTCTCTCTCTAAATCATTCAATTTTAACTACAAAAATCTAATTTAGGTATATTATAACTTCTCCTATTATTGTATAGAAAATATCGTATATAAGTATATTTCAACCGGGATATAATTTAACTAGATTTGACTAGGTCTAGAAAAGTACAAATAATAAATAAACAGGAGATGACCCTTTTTTATTTTCAAAAAGACATTATTCGGGTATAATAATTGAATGATCTTCCTTTATACGGTCTAAAACAATCTCTGTTTTAACTTCTTCAACACCTGGGAGATTACGAAGCGTCTCAATGAGACCCATCGAATCTTGGTGATTCAAACACTTTGCCATAATAAATAACGGATATTCTCCAGTGACTACATATGCATACTTGATCTTTTCCATATTTTCAATCTCTTTTTTTACAAGCTCTATTGGTTTCGAAGCATTCACTCTCAATGATGCCATAACCATTTCTCTATATCCTAGGTTTCGGCAGTCTATTAAAGCTACATATTTCTTGATAAAATCCTTTTCTAAACGTTGAATACGTGCTCTAATTGCAGTAGCACTCTTATCTGTCTTTTCAGCAATTTCTCTAATTGTTAATTTTGCATCTTCTTGTAATAACTCAAGTATAATTTTGTCTGTTTCATCAACCGTTCCTTCATCCAACACAGAAAATCACTTCTATTGTTTAGTTTTCTAAGTTATATTAGATCAATTTATAATATATCAATATCGAAAATTCTAATAAAAAATGATATGTTATATTTCTTTAAAGTTTTAATTATTTATAACTTTTTTCACTATTGACTCTGATCTTCATAGTGATATTTAATTGATAAACTATTTTCTTATAGCTGAAAAAACTATACTTTAAATATTATTTTGTATTTTTTATCTATAAAGAGTTTCGATTTGAAATTTTATTTATTATCAAATACGAAAACTAAAAAAAAAAAAACTAAAAAAGTTGAAAAAAATGGTTGTAAAAACACTTGATTATACTGGGTTGAGATGTCCAATGCCAGTCTTGAAAACGAAGAAAGAATTGAAAACCATTAATTCTGGCGAAACTATTGAAGTAATCGCTGATGATATCGGCGCAAAAAAAGATATCCCGGCAATGTTAAAAAAAACTGGCAATGAACTGGTTGAACTAAGAGAAGACAATGGTAATTTAGTTTTTGTGATTAAGAAGGCATAAAGCATTAACACGGAGTAAAAATATTATGTCTAAATATCTTTTTTTCATTAGTACGGAGCCATACAAGTATCAGGCGGTTGATTCATTAATTGAAATCGGTAAAGCTGCGATAAGAAAAGGACACGAGATTATAGGGATATTTTTCTTTGGTACGGGAGTATATAACCTTAAAAAAGACATCAGTTGCGGCAGTTCAATTCGAAATATTCCTGAGAAGATTGAACAATTTTCCAAGGAGAATAAAATACCAATTGCGGGATGCAGTACATGGGTAAGTATCACTGGTTTAAAAGAAGAGGAGTTTATTGAAGGCGCAACGGAGGAAGGCTTAGGAGATTTTTCAAACTGGGCAATAGAGGCGGATAAATTAATAGTCTTTGGAGCTGGAGGGTAATATCATGGTAGAATCAGTAGTGGTAATAAGTGATCAATCACCAATCGGGAAGAATTCAGCAATCGAGGCCATTAGGATTGGCTCTGGATTCACAGCATTAGGTGAATTTATCGACTGTAAAATTGTACTCACTGGTAATGCGGTATATCTTTTTAATAAGAGTTGTAATCCAGAAGCGGTTGGAATGGATTCTTTAGAAGAAGTGTTAGAAATGGCGGATTTGTCAGATTTGGAAGTTTACATTATAGAGTCTGCCTTAAAAGAAGCAGGAATGTCAAAGGAAGATTTAATCGAATACGAGAATTTGAAAGTCATTAATTATGACGAATTGGTGGAATTAATTGAGAGTGCTGACACAACTTTTAGATTTTAATGGAGGCAGAAAAAATGACTAATAATCTTGATGTTATATACTTGTTCGGATTTAGTGAATTGACAGGAAATCATTTACGAAGATTATTACCGATCTTAAAAAGCCAACTTCAGAAAAACCAGAAACTTGGCTTAGTTTTAATTCAGGATGGGGTAATTGGAATATCAACAGTGGGAAAAATACCAAAACAAGTGGGAGAACTCCTAAATTTAGATATGGCTGTATATGCAATGATTGGAGATATTATATCTCGAGGAATAAGACCTGAATTTGTCCATAATAAAATTGAAACAATACAATATGACAATCTTATAGATCTTATCGAAAATACTCCAAAAGTTATATCGTGGATGTAAAATTAGTAAAAATTCAAAAATATAATGGTCAATTTTTTGACGTCAAAAAGAGAAAATAATAAAAAACAAAAATTAGAAAAAAGGTGGAAATTATGGCCGAACATAATGGAAACGGTACAATAAATTTTATTGTAAAGGATAAGTCATTCGAGAAATTCGCAATGATGATGATCCTTGGCACGACAGGAGATGCTATGGATATTAAAATGAACTTTTTCTTTACATTTTGGGGACTAGAACTATTAAAAAAAGGTAAAAAACCAAAGGTAGCTGGGATGCCTTTTCCGATGAAAGGGATGGCAGCTAAAATGTTCACCAAAAGGTTAAAGAAATTCGGAATTGAAGATCCATGGGGTTTGATTAAAGAAGCTATTGAAAACGGTAATATGAAGTTATACCCATGTGAAATGACTATGCAATTAATGGGAATTAAACATGAAGATATAATCGAAGAAGCTGAAGACCCTGTTGGTGCTGCCACATTTTTAGAAATGAGTGATGGTGGACGAATAGTTTCACTCTAAAATAAATAATAACTAAATAAAATATTTTTTTTTATTTTTCAAAAAAAGGTGATGGTTTACGTCTGACGTAAAAGAAGAGTCAAGGGAATTTAAAACAGACGAAGATTTTGATAAGGAATTTTTTAAAAATATTGAAAGAAAATCTAATATCTGGCAGTGTATCCAATGTGGAACATGTACCGCAAGCTGCGAAAGTGGTAGATGGACTGCCTTAAAAACTCGATCAATTATTAGAAAAGTTGTCTTAGGAGATTTATCAGTATTAGATGATCCAGATATCTGGCTCTGTACGACATGTTATCAATGTTATGAGAGATGTCCAAGAGATGTACGACCAACAGATGTTATCATGGAGCTTAGAAATTACGCAACACAAAGGGGTAATATTTCCAAAAACCACAGGGCAGTGGTTGGATATCTTAAGAATTTTGGTCATGCAGTACCTATAAATGACGAAGTAAGGCAACGACGGGTTGAATTAGGTTTAGAAGAACTACCTCCGACAATGTTTAAATATAAGGAGGAAAAGGATAACGATTTAGATAGAATTAAAGAGAATTTTTTTGATTTACCTCCGGAAAAGGAGGAAGAGGAGAAATAGGGGGTAAAAATTATGGTAAAAGAAAATACATTTGCTTTCTTTTTGGGATGTCTGATGCCAAATCGATATCCTGCGATTGAGAAAGCAACAAAATTTGTAATGGAAAAATTAGGTTATGAACTTCTAGACATGGAAAGAGCAACATGCTGTCCTGCTCCAGGAGTCTTTCGATCGTTTAATAAGGTTGATTGGATGGTTTCTGCGGCGAGGAATTTGTGTATAGCAGAACAAATAGATGCGGATATACTAACAGTATGTAATGGATGCTTTGGAACACTTCAAGAAGTCAACAAACACTTAAAAAACAATGAAGAATATCGAGAAATGGTCAATGAGAGATTAAAGCTTATAGGAGACTATGAATTCAAGGGTACCATTGATGTACGACATGTAGCTGAAGTATTAGGCTATGAAGTTGGACCTTGGGGAATAGAAGATGCAATTGTAAGAAAAGTGAATGCTAAGGCAGCGATTCACTATGGTTGTCATTTCTTAAAACCAACTCGAATTCGAGAAATTGAAAGCTCTGAGGGGCCTACTATTATTGAAGATTTTGTAGAGGCTTTAGGTATTGAATCCGTACGATTCAAAGAACAATTAACATGCTGCGGAGCAGGTGGAGGAGTAAAAGCCTATGACGGAACTTCAAGTATGACTATTTTTGGAGAGAAGATGAAAAATATTGATGAAGTGAAACCTGATTTTATTTTAGATATTTGTCCCTTCTGTCATTTACAATTTGAAACAGGACAAGATTATCTGAACAAAAATAAGAGTTGTAATTATGATTATCCAGTTATTCATATCTCCCAACTTACTGCCTATTGTATGGGTATGGATCAAGAATTTGTCGGGCTTCAATATCAGTTAATGGGCAAGGATTATATTTTTGGGGGAGAAGAACTAGAAAAAGAGGAGGAGGCTGTTTAACTTGACTGTAAAAGAACAAAAAGTTAAAGAGACCGAACATTTAGGGGAAAAGGTTGAAAAAGGAGAAACTGAGGAGCCGCGAATAGGAGTATTCGTTTGTCACTGTGGACATAACATTGCTGGTACTGTGGACGTTTCTAAAGTTGCGGAATATGCATCAACATTACCAAACGTTGTAAAAGCAGAACATTATATGTTTATGTGTTCTAAACCTGGGGTACAAATGGTCAAAGATTCTATAGAAGAATTGGGAGTAAACAGAACTGTTGTTGCTTCATGCTCGAAGAATCAGCATGGAAAAACCTTTGCGAAAGCAATCGAAGAAGTTGGACTGAACAAACATCGTCATCAACAGGTAAATGTGAGAGAATACGATAGTTGGGTTCACCAAAAAGAGAAAGAAAAAGCAACTCAAAAGGCAATGAGATTGGTTGAAGCAGGGGTTAATAGGTCAAGAAAGTTAGAAGATGTGGAAACAAGAAAAATACCTACAACTAAGGCAGCATTAGTCATTGGTGCTGGAATTGCGGGGTTACGATCAGCTTACGATTTAGCCGAGTTAGGGATACCTGTATATTTAGTAGAAAAGGAATCTACTATTGGAGGTCATATGACTCGATTGAATAAAACATTCCCAACTTTAGAATGTCCACAGTGTTCAATATCTCCACTAACAAATGGAGTAGCTAACCATCCCTTAGTAGAACTTTATACGAATGCTCAAATAAAAAGTGTTGAGGGCTCACTAGGAAATTTCGAGGTTGAAATTGAAATTAAACCTAGATATGTGAAGGACAATTGCACTTCATGTGGCGAATGTGCTGCGCATTGTCCTGTAGAAGTACCAAGTGAGTGGGACATGGGAATGTCTATGAGAAATGCGATTTATAAAGCATATCCCCAAGCTATCCCTGCGACATATGTTAGAGACAAGAAAAATTGTATTGAGTGTAACACGTGCGTTAATGTTTGCCCTGTACAAGCTGTCGATTTTTCAATGGAAGCGGAAACTAAAACTATCAAGGTCGGTTCGATTGTCGTTGCTGTGGGATATGATGAATACGATCCTTCTGAAATTGAACCTTATCATTACGGACAAGAAGGATATGAAGATATTATTACACAACTCAAGTTAGAGAGGATGTTATCACCGACTTCACTTACAAATAGTCAGGTATTAAGACCATCTGATGGAAAGATACCTAAAAGTGTTGTAATGATCCAATGTGTTGGGAGTAGAAATGATCAAGTTGGGAATAAATATTGTACAGGAGTATGCTGTAAATTTGCCATTAAAAATGCAAGGATAATCAAAGAAATGTATCCAGAGACTGATGTTTCGATATGTTATATTGATGTTAGAACACCCGGGTTAAATTTTGAGGAACTATACAAATCTGCTCAAGAAATCGGAGTAAGATTTATTAGAGGAAGACCATCAGAAATCGTGAGAGACCCAATCTCTGGTGAATTAAGAGTAATAGTAGAAGATACGCTAAGTCAAACACCATTACAATTAAAAGCAGATTTAGTCGTTCTTTCTGCGGCTATGGTTCCGCCGGAAGGAATTGGTCCGCTTGGATCTAAACTTCATGTATTGCGATCTAAGGAAGGATTCTTAAAAGAATTCCACATAAAAATGAATCCTACATTAAGCAGTAAAGGAGGAATTTTTCTTGCTGGAGCTATTCAAGGTCCTAAGGATATTTCTGAAACTGTTGCTCACGCAGGAAATGCTGCTGCAATAGCTGCTGCTCCATTAGTGAGGGGATATATAGAAAAAGAAATGCTGGTTCCTTCAATTGATTATGATTTATGTGTAAATTGTGGATTGTGTAAAACAATCTGCGCTCCGGCTGCTATTAATATTGATGAAAATGGAATACCCTCTGTAAATGAGGTTGCGTGTAAATCTTGTGGTATGTGTATGCCAGTTTGCCCAACGGGAGCAATACAATTAATTAATTTCACAGATGATCAATTATTAGATGAAATAATCGCCGTATCTGGCGGAGGTGCTGTTTGCGAATGAGTGATTGTGAAACGATGAATGAATCCATTAAAGAAAAGATTGAGGATATAGTTGTTTTTATGTGTAATGAATGTGGTCAAGGATCTGCAAATACTGCTGGGGTCGCTCGAATGGCGTATGATCCAGCAATTAGGATTATAAGAGTTCAATGCACTGGCCAAGTTGGACCAATACAAATAATGGATGCTTTAAACAATGGTGCTGATGCAGTTGCGTGTGTAGGATGTTGTTTAGGTGCGTGTCATTTCTTTAATGGGAATATCTTATCAATGCACAGAATAAAATTGATGAAAAAATTATTCAAAGAATTAGGATATAGTGATCAATTTGTAAATCAGTATACATCAAGAGCTGCGGAAGGGGAGACAGCGGTAGGAGATTTTGAAGATATAGTAGAACGATTATCTAATGCGATAGAAGAGGAGGGTACGATCAAAGATGGATGTTAAAATTTTTCAATTTAATGGATGTAATAAATGTTTCAATGAAACTTTATTGTTGAACCTAAATTCTGAAGTTGATGTTGAATTTATCAAAAACCCGCAAAATTGGAAAGAAGAAAAAATAGAAACAGCGGTATTAACTGGATATCTATTACCAAATGATAGGGAACTAGTTCTTAAAATAAAGTCGAATGCGGATAGGGTTATAGCGTATGGGAGTTGTACAGTCACAGGGGGAGTTTTCGCGTTAGCAAACCAACATGGTCATGAAGTAACTCCTATAAAAAATTTTGATAATGATATCATAGAAGTTGAAGGATGTTTGGGTGAGATCGATGAATTATTATCAGTAATTAAGGGTGAGGAATTAGAAAAACCGAAAAAATTGTGTGACTTATGCACTCGAAGGGCTACATGCGATTACTTAAATGAGGTACATCGTCAAATTGAATTTGAAGATGAAGAAACTTGTTTTAATGACTTAGGATTTCTTTGTAATGGATTTGTTTCCCGCGAATGTAAAGAAAGATGTATCAATTATAATACCCCATGTCGAGGATGTAAGCAACTTGTAGAAAGATCTGGAATACGTATGTTAGGGATGTTTGGAACTCTTATGGGAAACATTGAAGTTGCTACAGAACATTCTGTAAAAGGGGCAACAGATAAATTAGCTGACGAAGAAGATGATATCACGAGAAGTTTACCTGATATTGTTGGAAATTTCTTTAGATTTACGTTACCAACCTCTGGTTTACCGAAGGGAAGGATTCCTTCCAATGGTTCGCTACTAGAGGATGTGTTTACAGGTCGATTAATTGAAGAATTACCTTTAATAGCAGGATTATTAGGTGGTGAGAAATCAATTTCGCTTACCCTTAAGATTATTGAATCCTATGAAAAAGCTAATGATATCAAGGTTAGTGATCAAACATCGGAATATCGAGAAAATTTGATTAAATTAGAAGAAAAACTCGAAAATGCTGTGAAAAATAAAGATGCAGAGCAATATAAAAAAATTAGTGAAGAGATACGTCATATTGCTGGAAATATGAACTTGTCAAATATCTTTTTTGGTGGATTTAAATCGCAAATAAATGAAAACGATAATTTTGACGAATATAAGAGCCATATTTTTGAAGTAATTGAAGGAACTTACAAAGATGGCATTGTAGAATATAGTATAGATTCAGAAGGAGTAATTAAAGAAATTAAAATAAGAGAGTGATAAATATGAGTTTTGAATTATTAAGCAAAGAAATTATTGAAACTGGGTTATGTCAAGGTTGTGGATTATGTGCTGGATCATGTAAGCATATAGAGATGGATATACTTCGACCAGTGTTAAAAGATTATTGTATTCTCGAGAGAAATGGTCAAGATTGTGGAAAATGTTATCAAGGATGTCCTCAGGTTATCCAGAAAAAGTTTAAACAAAAGCAACCAAAAGCTATTTATTCGTTGAGAAGTAAAAATCCAGAAATTTTAGCAAAAGCAGCTAATGGAGGGGTAGTTACCACATTGGCAAAGGAGTTACTGGATAATGAAACCCTTGCTGAAATAGTAATGGTTCAAGATGTTGAAGAAAAACCGGAAGCGGATACGATATCTGATCCCGATGAGGTTATAAATAAGGCCGGAGTCGTTTATGGACGTTCAGGTGTATTAAAAAAGTTAGTTAATCTAGTTGGAGATACATTTGAACCAGTAGGAATTGTCGGTGTTCCATGTGAAATGAGAGGTGCTGCGGAATTGGAAGAGGAAATGAATAGAGACATTTTGAAAATCGGTTTATTTTGCAGTTCTCAAATGCGTACAGAACAAACTGATAAAGGATTAGTATGCTCCCCTTGTTGTAATGGTTGTCCATCAGGAGTAAATGCACAAGGATATATCTCCTTGATTAGGCAAGGTAACTACCAAGATGCCGTAGATTTAATTCGGGAAAAGAACCCATTACCTTCTATATGTGGAAGAATTTGTACAAATGAATGTGAATATGGATGCACACTGATTGGTGATGACCATCCCGTAGCAATAAGAGAATTGAAAAAATTTGTAACTGAATGGGAAATTGAACAAGGGAAGTCAGTAACACCCAACAAGCTTAAAAAGAATGCTAAAAAAGTGGCGATAATTGGCTCTGGACCAGCAGGATTGACTGCGGGGTATTTTTTAAGAAG
Source organism: Promethearchaeota archaeon (assembly GCA_048940805.1). Taxonomy (GTDB): domain Archaea; phylum Asgardarchaeota; class Lokiarchaeia; order Sigyniarchaeales; family SOKP01; genus Loki-b32. Next base: position 133 of record JBHLOF010000050.1, on the reverse strand, counting down.
AATGGGATATGCTCCTACTATTTTCGAAAAATCAGATCAAACAGGAGGAATGTTGAGATTTGGAGTGCCACAGTTTAGATTACCAAATTATGTACTTGATTATGATGTTAAATTAATCAAAGATTCTGGGGTA